>CAZKMJ010000257.1:0-2501 GCA_964553835.1 uncultured bacterium | reverse complement strand
GAAGGACAAAGAAAAAGAGGACGCTAAGAACGTTTTTCCCCAGACGCCCATTAAGGTCAAGGAATACCGGCCTGACCTTCCTGACCCTGATCCCAAAGCCATTGAAGAATTGAAGAAACTGGCAGCTGAGTCGATGCCGCAGGCGCCCAAACCAAAGGCCCCGAAACCCAGAGAGGTTTCAGAAAACGGGCCTGCGGTCAGAACTCCTGCGGCACCGGCGGCCGCTGAAGAAAACAAGCGTGACGGAGTTATCGGTTCAAAAGTTAATGAAGGCTACCAGTTCCCTCCGCTTGAACTTTTGAAAAAACCTGTGAAGGGCACAGCGCCTACTGACAATCTTCAGGAAAATTCCAAAATCCTTGAAGCGACACTTGCGGAATTCGGCATTGACGTCAAAGTTATGGAGGTGGAGCAGGGTCCGGTGATCACGCGTTACGAGCTCCTGCCGGCGCCTGGTGTGAAAGTCAATTCTATCGCGGCCGTAGCCGACGATATCGCGCTTGCTCTCAAAGCCGCAAGCGTTCGTCTTATTATTCCCATTCCCGGAAAATCGGCGGTCGGTGTTGAAGTTCCAAACTCTCACGCGAGCCTTGTCAGCGTCCGTGAGCTTGTCGACAATCCTGTTTTCAATTCCAAGAAGCACGCGCTGCCGCTCGCTTTGGGCAAAGACACAAGTGGCAAGACCCTGGTCAGCGATCTGGCTGCCATGCCGCATCTTCTGATTGCCGGCACCACGGGCAGCGGTAAAACGGTGTGTGTGAATTCCATTATCGTGGGACTTTTGTACGCCTGCTCGCCCGCGGACCTGAAATTTGTCATGGTAGATCCCAAGATGGTGGAACTCGCCGTCTATAACAAGCTGCCCCACATGCTGGCGCCTGTTGTTACGGACGTAAAAAAAGCGGCCATGACGCTCAACTGGGTCGTGACTGAAATGGAAAACCGTTACAAACTCTTCGCCACGGTGGGCGTGCGCAATATTCAGGCTTTCAATAGCCGGCCGATTTCTGATGAAGCCAGGCAGGAGATGGAGTCTGCCGCGGAGTCTGACAATGTGGTGCCTGCGCGCCTTCCTTACATTGTGGTCATTATTGACGAACTTGCGGACCTGATGATGGTCGCGCAGGACAAGGTTGAAACCGCCATCACGCGTCTTGCCCAACTTTCCCGCGCGGTCGGTATTCATCTGATTCTTGCGACGCAGCGCCCGTCTGTAGACGTCATCACGGGCGTGATCAAGGCCAACTTTCCGGCCCGTATTTCTTTCAAGGTTGCTTCCAAAATTGACTCCCGTACCGTGCTCGACACTTCGGGAGCGGACAAGTTGATTGGCAAGGGCGATATGCTTTTCATTCAGCCCGGCGATTCCAAGCCGGTCCGCGGCCAGGCCTGCCTGATTGTGGATGATGAAATCAATAATGTTGTGAAATTTGTTTCTGAGCAGGCCAAGCCTGAATTTCATCCGGAAATTATGGGGGTTCAGGAAGGGAAGGGGACTGCAGGCGGAGCAGGAGAGAAAGATGAACTTTTTGATGAAGCTGTCGCTATCGTGCTGGAAACCGGCCAGGCTTCAACTTCCAACCTTCAGCGCCGTTTAAGACTTGGCTACACGCGCGCGGCGCGTATCATCGACCAGATGGAAGCGGAAGGCATTGTGGGCCCGTCGCAGGGGGCCAAGCCCCGCGATATTTATATTGGCCGCGAAAGCGCTCCCCAGACGGTTAAAGCCGAATAAAGTATAAAATAAAAAAGCCCCCGGTTTTTCCGGGGGCTTTTTTTGTTTCTGCTAGATTCTTAGTTTTTCTTCGCCGCTTCAATCTTCGCGATTTCTTCCGCGCTCTTTTCCTTACCTTTACGAAGGGCTTTCCACGGATGGTATTTCAGGTCATGCGTCATGTCTTTCATGTTTTCCGTAGTGGCGTCCACATTGGCGATGATGTGGTTGAGCTTTTCCTTGTTCCCGCCAACCAGGTCCGTCAGGTCGGTAATGATCTGCTTCAGGGAAGCATTGGTCGCTTCAAACTCCTGGATCAGCTTGGTGCCTTTTGCCACCAGTTCCATCATGGGCATCGGATCGGTGCCTTTCACGATGGCGTTGCTTTCAATGGCGGCAGCGTCCCTGGAGCCGGGCATGATCTCCAGGTACTTTTCGCCCATGAAGCCCATGGAATCAATGTAGATTTCCGAGTCCGTCTTGATGACGACTTCGGGGGCAACGGTGGCCGTGACCGTAATGGTCGAGGCGCCGTCCTTACCATTCAGGGCAATGTCCGCAATCTTGCCGACTTTGTGACCGGCATAGTGGACGGGGGAGTTCTTTTCCAGCCCACCGATGAAGTTAAACGAGACCTTGACCGGCCTTCCCGCTGCGAAGAACTGGGTTTTGCCGCTAAAAAGAAGAAGACACAGCAGTCCCAGGGCAGAAAAAGTGATCAGGAACCCCGCGCGCATTTCATGCGCGGTGTAAGGCTGTGAAACACTACTCACCCAGGATTCCTTTG
>CAZKMJ010000256.1:0-2502 GCA_964553835.1 uncultured bacterium | reverse complement strand
ACAAGTCCGGGGCTGGTTTTTGTTTTTTTACGGAGAAATGATTTCATGTCCTCACTTTTCAAGACGCTCGGGGAAGACCCCGTTAAATTCGATAAAATGAACCCCTCAGGCCCCAAGTCGAAGACGACCGGTCTTAAAGTCGCCATCATTATTTCTTTTATCCTTTCGCTTGTGGCTCTTGCTGGCGCGGGATATCTTCGTAATGCTCTTGAAAAGGAGCGCGGCAGAAGGGAAGAGCTCGAAGCTGTACAGGCCCAGCTGCGCCAGAAAGCTGACGCGTTTGAAAAATCTTCAGCGCAGTACCAGAAAGATTTCCAGCAGGTCCAGAACCAGGTCAATGTTTATACAGCCGAAAAGCAGAAGCTCCAGAAAGAGCTGGACGAAAGCCGTGCCCAGGTTGAAGAGCTGAAGAAAAACATCGCGGTTCTTCAGGAAGAAAAAGCAAAGGCCCAGGAAATCGCCGCACCCGCTGATACCGCAACCGCTGCTGAAGGGGAAGTCGCACCCGCCGCTGAAGAGCAGACAGCCGCGCCGTCCGCTGCAATGTCCGCGCCCGCAGCATCAAAACCTCCGCAGGTTCTTTCCCTGAACCGCAAATTTAATTTCGCGGTGGTCAACATTGGTCTTCAGCAGAAGTTGAAAATTGGGGACGTGCTTGAAGTCATCCGCGACGGCAATGCGGTTGCCCAACTCCAGGTTGAAAAACTCTATGAGAGTTTTTCTGCCGCTTCCATCACCAAGGAACCCAAGGACGCGCCCATCAAGGAGGGCGACCAGATCCGCCAGGTTCCCTGATTTCATGAATTCCACAACACTTTCCAGCCGCCGCCAGTTAAAAGGCAGTTTTATTCCGCCCGGCGACAAATCTGTTTCCCACCGCGCCGTCATGTTTGGTTCGCTTGCCGAAGGTGTCAGTGAGTACAGTCATTTCCTCGAAGCTGAAGACTGCCTGAACACGCTTGAAGCTTTCCGAGCCATGGGCGTAAAGGCGGAGCATGAAAAAGGCACGGAAAAAATCCGCGTTCACGGCGTAGGCATCAAAGGGTTGAAAGCGCCCAACCATGATCTTTACCTGGGTAACTCCGGGACTACCATGCGCCTGATGCTGGGCATCCTGGCCGGCCAGCGCTTTGAAGTGACATTGACTGGTGATCCTTCACTTTCTTCCCGGCCCATGAAACGGGTGACCGAGCCCCTTAAAAAAATGGGCGCCCAGATCAAAGGCCGCGACAACGGCAATTTTTCACCCCTCACCATTCATGGTGGCAAGCTGCAGGGTATTGATTACGACAATAAGCTTTCCAGCGCGCAGGTTAAGTCAGCCATTCTGCTGGCCGGTCTGTACGCCGAAGGTTCAACCCGGGTGCTGGAGCGTATTCCATCGCGTGATCATACCGAGCGTTTCCTTGAAGCCGCGGGCGCCAATTACCGCAAGGATGGGGACTGGCTGGCTGTGACCAAGACCGACAAGCTGAAGCCTTTCAAGGCTGAAATCCCGGGTGATATCTCTGCGGCCGCGTTTTTTATCGTGGGCGCGGCCATGACTCCGGGCTCTGAAGTGGTGATCGAGAAAGTTTGCCTCAATTCGACCCGTACCGGGGTGCTGGACGTTCTTCGCCGCATGGGCGCAGACATTAAAATCCAGGTGACCCAGGAAGTGCCGGAACCCCTGGGGAATATCCAGATCAAGGGCGGGGGGCTGAAAGGTACCCGGATCACCAAGGAAGAGATCCCCAGCCTGATTGACGAGCTGCCTATCCTGATGACCGCCATGGCCATTGCTGAGGGGGAAAGCCTGGTTTCCGGGGCGGAGGAGCTCAGGGTCAAGGAAACCGACCGTATCCACTCCATGGTGACCAACCTGAAGGCCGTAGGTGCCAAAATTGAAGAGCTGCCGGATGGTTCCCTGATCAAAGGGGTGGACCGCCTCAAGGGCGCCTCGGTCCAAAGCTTCGGTGACCACCGCACGGCCATGAGTCTTGCCATAGCAAGTTTAGTCATGGACGGCCCCGTGACCATTAAAGACATCGATTGCGTGGCCACCTCGTTTCCGTCATTCTTCCGGGAGTTCGAAAGACTTCAAAAAGGCTGATTTACGCCATTTAACCCGTTGACACTTATAGGGGTTTTCACTATACTGATTGAACTTCAGCACCCCCATCGAAAGGAAATTTTAAATTCATGTTTTTCTTAGACCGCATTTTGGGATTTTTCTCCAGCGACATCGGCATTGACCTTGGCACTGCCAACACACTGGTGTATGTCAAAGGACAGGGCGTTGTTCTTTGCGAACCTTCCGTTGTTGCCATTGATAAAACCACTCACGCGGTCCTGGCAGTTGGTGAAGAAGCCAAGCGCATGCTCGGCCGCACGCCCGGAAATATCGTGGCCATTCGCCCGATGAAAGACGGCGTGATCGCGGATTTCGACATCACGGAATCCATGCTTCGCTATTTCATCCGCAAAGTGCACAAGAAAAACCGTCTCGTAAGCCCCCGTGTT
>CAZKMJ010000255.1:0-2529 GCA_964553835.1 uncultured bacterium | reverse complement strand
TAGAGCATCTGCCTTCTAAGCAGGGGGTCGGCCGTTCGAATCGGCCCGGGCGCACTTTTTCCTATAAAAAAGTACGGCGCCAGCGAAGTTTAAGGAAGACTTCGTCTGGCGCCGCACCATTTTTAAGCGGATTTTTTGAAAAAGGTCCAACTCCGGCTTTTAGCCGGTGTAAAAAAACTTTGCAGCTCTTCATGCCGGGAGCGGGCATCCTCATACCCCAGATCAATCAGCTCACGTATAAATTCCTTGTGGAACATGAACCGCGTACGGGTGCGCTGCCCATGGTCTTTTTTCTCAAGGCCGTAAAAATCCCGGATGCGCCTCGAAGGATAAAACATGTAAACATGTACCGGCTTGTAATGGGCCGGCAGGGCCTGGTCGTGGAAAAGCGGGTAGACGGTTTCCCCGTGCTGTTTTTTTTTGCGGCGCGCCAGGGCCCAGTAAAAGCGGTTGAGCATCTGGATTTGCACCGCTTCATCGCGCGATGGGTCCTTGCTCAGCCGGTTCATAAGCAGACGCAGCATGCTGGTAAAGCGGAGCTTGAAATGGGCCGGGTAGTCGGGAAGTGTGGAAGCTACGGGCTGGTCTGTGGCGATCGACATGACGCGTGTCGCGCCCATGATAATTGCTGAAGAAATGGGCCGGTCGAGGCCGACTGAGCCGTCGGTGAAATAATGCTGGCCAATTTTAACGGGTGGCAGAAAAAATGGAACGCTGCAGCTGGCTTCAAGATGCGCGCCTTCAAGTTTTGTTTTTATGCCGATCGAATGAAAAAGGTTCCAGTCCTGCGCCATTTTGCCTTCCTGAAACCAGCAGCACCGGCCGGAAGCAATTTCTGTGGCCGCGATCGCGGCGCCCAGCGTGGTGCCCTGCGATATCGCCTGCTCCAGGTTCTCACGCTTGAATCCTTTTTCGATGACTTCTTTCATGGGCTGGGGGCTCAAAAGCGACCAGGTTGAAAAACGTTCATGGGGTTTTTTCCGCCAGTGCTGATAGAAGCTTTTCAGGGTATTTTTAAAAAGATTGCCGTGATAACCGGGGACATGAAAATGAAGCCACAGGTCTTCGAGCCAGAGGCTGCTGCGAAGCGCGTCATGAGACTGGGCAGCGTAAAAGGTGGTGTTCAGGGCGCCGCAGGAGGAACCCGCGAAAATGCGGAAGGGGCTGGCCTGGCCGGACGTGAATTTTTCATGCACGTACTTCAGAACGCCTACCTGGTAGGCGCCATGGGCTCCGCCACCGGAGCACACCAATCCGAAGATGTCATTTTTTTCCATAAAATGCCCCGGGTTTTGGGTCCGTTTAAAAGGTAACACATCAAGGGTGGGGTGCAAGCAGGGTATACTTGTGGAAAGGTAAAGACAGGCCCGGCCCAAGCCGAAACACTATCCATGACTGAAAAGAATGTGATCAAAGTCCTGCTGATTGAAGCGGAAGCGCAGTCGGCCGCGGCACTGCCCGTGGCGCTCAAGGAATGCGTTCATCCTTCGTTTGAAGTGGCTCTGGCCAAAAGCACCAAAGACGCGGCGCGTCTCCTGGATACTCTGGCGCCGGACATTATACTTCTGAGCCTGTCAAAATCCGCGCAAAGCACGGCTTCTCTGAGGGAGCTGAAGGAAGCCGCGCCCCGGATCCCTTTGATTATCCTGGCCCATACCAAGGACGAAGAAGCGGCCCTTCAGGCAGTCCGGGAAGGCGCGCAGGATTATCTGATCAAAAGCGATGTCAATCCGCGCATGATTTCGCGCGTTATCCGTTATGCGATCAGCCGCAAGCAGTCTGAGGAATCACTGCATAATGCCTACGAACAGATTGAGCATCTTCTGGCTTCCTTGCCTTCCATCCTGATCGGCGTGAATCCTGACGGTGTTGTGACTCATTGGAACGCGGTGGCTGAAACTGTACTTGGAATACAGGCTGAAAAAGTCGTCAAGAAACAACTGAAAGACGCGGGACTGCGCTGGGACCATGAAAAAATAGAAAAGGGAATTCGCGCGGCTTTTAGCACCGCCAGCAGCGTGCGGGTGGATGACGTCATGTTTATGAAGGACAAAACCGAGCGCCTCTTGGGTTTCCGTATCATTCCCATTCGGAGTCATGGCCCCAGCGGTTCATTCGCGCTTCTTTTCGGCGCGGACATCACGGAACGCAAACAGCTGGAATTGATGAAAGATGAATTTGTGAGCACGGTTTCCCATGAGCTGCGCACTCCGCTTCTGATGATACGAGAGGGTGTGGCTCTCGTGAATGACGGCATTCTTGGTGGAACGACAACAGAGCAACGCCAGTTTCTGACCCTGGCTCTGGAGAACATTGACCGCCTGACCCGCATCATTAATGATCTTCTCGACATTTCCAAAATTGAAGCCGCCAAAATGAAGCTCCGCAAGGAGAAATTAAACCTGAATGAGCTGGTCAAAAAAATAGAATCCACATTCGCACCGGCGCTCCGGGACAAGGCTGTCGCGCTTCGCAGTAATTTGCCTGCCCAGACCGTGGATATCGAAGGTGACCCTGACAAGCTGACCC
>CAZKMJ010000254.1:875-2573 GCA_964553835.1 uncultured bacterium | reverse complement strand
GGGAGCGGCCCATGCGCTGCCACAGCTCTTCAGCCAGGTGTGGCGCAAAAGGTGCGAGGAGAAGAAGAAATTTTTCCATGATTTCCCAGGCATGGTCCTGGTCTTTCAGCGTTTCATTCACGAAAATCATGAGCGCGGAAATCGCGGTATTCAGTTTGATACCTTCCATGTCTTCCGTGACTTTTTTTATAACCTGGTGCAAACGCTTCAATTCCGCGGGCGTCGCTTCCCTTTTCAGGAAATTCGCCTGCAGCGTGTTTTCAGCCGTGATGTAAAGCCTCCACACGCGCGCCAGAAAACGGTGCACGCCTTCAATGCCGGAAGTGGCCCAGGGCTTTGTCATTTCAAGTGGCCCCAGGAACATTTCATACAAGCGAATGCTGTCAGCGCCGTAGCGGTCGACCATGTCATCGGGATTCACCACATTGCCGCGGGACTTGGACATTTTCTGGCTGTCTTCGCCGAGAATCATGCCCTGGTTCACAAGTTTGTGGAACGGTTCCTTGTTGGAAACCACACCGCAGTCATAAAGCACTTTGTGCCAGAAGCGTGAATACAAAAGGTGCAGCACCGCGTGTTCCGCGCCGCCGATATAAAGGTCCACAGGCAGCCAGTATTTTTCTTTATCAGGCCCCACCGGGAGCTTGTCATTATTGGCGTCCGTGAAACGCAGGTAATACCAGCAGGAGCCTGCCCACTGCGGCATGGTGTTGGTTTCTCGGGTCGTTTCACTTCCCCCGCATTTCGGGCATTTAGGATGCAGCCATTCCTTCGGAGCATTCGCCAGCGGGGGCTCGCCGTCGTCCGTAGGCTTGAAAGAATCCATGACAGGAAGTTCCAGCGGCAGCTCATTTTCAGGGACCAGCACTTCTTTGCATTTTTTGCAGTGGACGATCGGAATGGGTTCGCCCCAATAACGCTGGCGTGAAAAAATCCAGTCACGCAGCTTGTAATTCACTTTCTGCTCGCCCAGTTTTTTCTCGACCAGCCAGCCAATCATTTTCTTCTTGGCGTCCGGCGTATTCAGGCCGTCCAGAAAACCACTGTTCACGGCAGGGCCGTCTTCAGTGAACGCTTCTTTTGTGATGTCGCCGCCTTTGACTACTTCGATAATTTCGAGACCAAATTTTTTGGCAAATCCGTAGTCGCGCTCGTCATGCCCGGGCACGGCCATGATGGCGCCGGTGCCGTAGGAAATTAAAACGTAGTCCGCGATCCAGACCGGGATTTTCTTGTTATTTACAGGATTAATGGCGTAAGCACCTGTAAAAACGCCGGTTTTATCTTTTGAAAGTTCGGTGCGTTCGAGATCGGATTTGCGGGACGCTTTTTCGACATAACTCTCGACTTCCGCTTTCTGCGCCGCGGTCGTGATCTTTTTGACCAACGCGTGCTCAGGGGCGATGACCATGTAAGTCGCGCCAAACAAGGTGTCCGGGCGGGTGGTGTAAACACGCAGCGTGTCCCCGCTTTCAACCTTGAAGTCCACTTCCGCGCCGGTGGATTTTCCAATCCAGTTGCGCTGCTGATCCTTAATCGCTTCCGGCCAATCAAGTCCGTCAAGGTCTGCCAGCAAACGTTCCGCGTAAGCCGTGATTTTCAGGACCCACTGGCGCATGGGCTTGCGGATGACCGGATGATTGCCGCGCTCGCTCTTGCCGTCGATGACTTCTTCATTCGCCAGCACCGCTTTAAGCG
>CAZKMJ010000254.1:0-865 GCA_964553835.1 uncultured bacterium | reverse complement strand
TTCGGCTTCGTAAGCCAGGCCTTTTTCGTAGAGTTTGCGGAAAATCCACTGCGTCCATTTGTAATACTTGGGGTCGGTAGTGTTGACTTCGCGCTCCCAGTCGTAGCTAAAACCCAGACGGTTGATCTGGCGCTTGAAATTCTGGACATTCTGTTCAGTGGTTTTTGCGGGATGAGTGCCGGTGTCGAGCGCGTGCTGCTCGGCGGGAAGGCCGAACGCGTCCCACCCCATCGGGTGGAGCACGTTGAAACCTTTCATGCGTTTGTAGCGGGCAATAATGTCCGTGGCAGTGTAACCTTCGAGGTGGCCGACATGAAGGCCGGAGGCGGAAGGATAAGGAAACATGTCGAGCACATAATATTTGGGCTTGCTGTTTTCAGTGACTTTAAAAGTCTTGTGAGACAGCCAGAAGGTCTGCCACTTGGGCTCGAGTTCGTCGAAAGGATATGCTTTGAATCCGCTTGCCATAATTTTTCTTTTTGGGAATTCAGTGCGGAGGGAGGGAGTCGGCGCCCTTCACTTTACCGCAAATATTGCCTTTAAAGAATCCAGGTTAAATTTTGTGAAAAATTGCAGATGCGGTGCCGTAGAAAATATTCTCTAAATTTTCACGGCACCGTACTGAATCATTGGATTCAGTGCGGAGGGGGGGAGTCGAACCCCCACGCCTTTAGAGGGCACCGGATTTTGAGTCCGGCGCGTCTGCCAGTTCCGCCACCCCCGCATTTAATTCCGGGCAAAAAAAATTGGTGCGCTCGCCAGAGCAGGTTTTCTTTACACCTTCCCGGCGACGCACCAGTTTATAGAAACTGGTGGACCGGAAGGGGATCGAACCCATGACCTCAACAATGCCATTGTTGCGCTC
>CAZKMJ010000253.1:0-2594 GCA_964553835.1 uncultured bacterium | reverse complement strand
GGTCTTGTTCCGGGCTCAACTGACAGCCACCTGGTCGGCAGTATTTACACTCCGGGATATATCGGGGTCATCAAGGGCGGCAAGATGGTCGCTTTCACGGAAGCGGACCTGCCTGACCGCAAGATCAATATGGACTCCAGCGTGGTCAATGCTTCCCACACCACGGTCATGAAAGATGGTTCCGGCCGCACGCTCAAGGTGTTCATGACCTGCGCGGGCGGCACCTGCAAGATGGTGGGCGCGCGTCTGCATGAACCCGTTCTGGGCCCCGATCTGACTGATCCGGCTAATGCTGAATTTCTGGCAAGCCGTCCAGCGGGTTACTTTGCTCTGCATGGTATTCCCGCCGGTTCTCCCAGGCCGCCTGGCAGGATGGTGCCTATCGGTAAAATGCGTGATGACTGGGTCACGGATGTTTTCGACCATGAAAACGGTCTGGTGCATGTGGTGGGTTCGGCTTCTATGGGAGGCGGCAGCATCAAGTCCCACCTGATTGTCAGCCTTTACAGCGGCCGCATTATCGCGCAGACGCAAAACGGCGTTATCTCCAAGATCGGCGAGGAAGAAAGATCCCGCCCCCACATTGCCGGTGACAGCCCGGTATGGACCCGGAAGTTTGCCCGGATCACGAACAATGAAGGCCAGGAACTGCATGTTTCGATCAGTGATGATGGCCGCATTGTCGCGGTGCAGACAGTAGACCGTGAAATTGAAGTCCGCGTGCGTGATCCCAAAGACCCGGGATGGGAAGACGCTCCGAAATGGATCACAGTCAAGCAGAAGATACCGGGCAATTATGTTTCTGATATTTTTGATTATGAACGCGGCATTATCCACCATGTCAGCGGCCCTCACGGCGGCACCATTGATTCGCACCCGGTTTCTTCGATCGTCGCGCCTGGTATTTATATCGGCGGTTACTATGTGACACGCAGCCCGGGGGATTATCCTGGAACTGAGCGCACGGCGAGCACATTTTACGCGCTGAATGATGAAGAGTCGGTCCACGGCGACGGTAAAATGAAAGTTACCAGCCCCAAGAGCCTCTACTTTCTGAACAACGCGGGTCAGACGGTCAAGATGAGCTTCAGCAAGGAAGGCATGATGGTCGCTGTCCAGCTGCACCGCGGGGCCTATCCGGTCATTGACCGGGACAAGCCCAAAAAAGATGACGGCTCACCCAACTATGTCAATGCGCCGCCAGGCTTCTACCTGAGTGATATTTATGACCATGAAAACCGCCTTGTTTTCCACATCACCCAGTTTGGCGGCATGAGCGGTAACAACATGCTGGTGTCCAGTCTTGATGACCCGGGACGTTTCCTTGGCCGCTATGACGGCAATAAGATCATTGGCATGGAAGGCAAGGAGCTTGACCATCCGCCCGGTGGAGCGCACAGCTCATTCATTATAGAAGGTCTCGTAGACGCCGGCGGACGCCCTGTCACCGCTTACTTCGATAAAGAACGCAGATTTGTAACCGCCACGACCCAAATTTCAACCACCGCGGCGGCCATGCAGAAAAACGCGGCCAATGACGCGGGCAAGTTACTGTCAGGAGATAAGGGTATCGCGGGTCTGTTTGAGGGGATCGCGGCTCTTGTTGAAAGCAGCAGGCCCATCCTTGCCACGATTTATATTACGGATATCAATGATTACGAGAACCGTGTGATTTATATGGCCACCTTTAATGGCGGCATCAGCGACAACATGCCGGTCGCGGACATGGAAAATCCCAGCCATATCATTGCATCCTTTAAAGTGGGTTTTGGCATGATGTCACTCAAGCGTGATAACTCCAAGCTGGGCAAGCTGGGTTCAGGATGGGAAGTGTCCGCTTCAAGCGCGATTGTGGGTCTCAAGCAGACGAACGGCGGACCTGACCTGACCCTGTTCCTGGATGACAAGGGCCGCATTATTACCGCGGGCTATGTTCCTGACCATGGCGGACGTCCCGCGGAAATGCGCTATGTCATGGACATTACTGACCACAAGCGCGGCCTGATCCACGCGGTTGCTTCGGTGGGTGAAGGAACGCCTGGCGACCACATTATTTTTGATCTTCATTCTCCGAAGCGCGAAGCTCTGGGTATCTACCGTGTTGGTGAGCCGACTATGGCAGCGCTTAACTCGACCTATGGCCTCAAAAAGCCGTATGAGCTCAAGGAGAGGCCTGGCGCGGGTGATGCCGGAAATAAATCGCTTGGGGTTACGGCATATAAAAACGCGATATTGAAAAACCGTGACGGGCATACGGTGGAAGTCCTGTTCACTGCCGACAACCGTTTGATTACCACCGTGACATTCGGGTCCGCGACTGGTGGTGGCTGGGTCTACAGCAGCAACGTCAATGACTATGCCAACGGTATTGTCTACATGACTGCTTTCAAAATGAACAGTACTCCAGGCGGAAACAACGTGGGCGGTTTGATCACCGAGGGAGTGCTGATATCCGACATGTATACCGGAGCCATTATCGGCCAGCTTGACCATGCCAGCGGCAACATTCTGACCCTTCAAAAAGAAGAAGGCAGTGCCTTTGGCGTTGGATATTCCTATGTGGCCAAAGTCAAGACGGAAAACTCCGGTGGTAT
>CAZKMJ010000252.1:0-2598 GCA_964553835.1 uncultured bacterium | reverse complement strand
AGAGCCGAAATTCAAGGCGCCAAGGTTTGTAATGCGCGAATGGTTGGCTGTCTGAGTGATCCTGTCCTGCGTAATGATCAAACGCGTCGTCACGAAAATAGGAAGGCCGCCAATTTGAGTTGCGTCTTCCTTTTTATTTTTAGCGTTTTTCGGTACACCAAAACCGTCATTACCCAACTCAATCCTCTCACTTCCATCGAGTTTTGCAAGATAGGTCTTGTTATAGGTCCCGTTGAGAGCGTCATATTGCTCTTCCTGAATAAATCTGGCATCCGCGCCATTACTGATCGCAATCCTGGGCTCGCCTTTAAAATTGTGGTTCTGAACTGAAATCCCATAAAAAGTCCGTGATTGTCCGGCGTCAAGCACTACGATCTCAGCGCGCGGGTTCCTGGGTTCACGCACAATGACTTTACCTTTATTGGCGCCATCCTTGTCGGTGCCGACCCGGACCGCCAGAATACGCTCCACTCCTTTTTCCTGAAAGCGGATGACATTTTCTTCGTAAGCGGCAAAAAGGGTCGCGGCGTCTGTGGTCGCGAACGCGGCACGGCCTTCTTCAATATTGAGTTTTTCGGCGATATAAAGCCAGGCCGCGTGGAAATCAGCCTGATCTTTTTCGGTTTCAAGTGCATTGATTTTTTCACCTTTACCAAAACGGACCTTCAAAAGATTGCTGTCCGCGTGCTCATTTGCCCATTCCTTGATCGCGCCTATGGCCATGGCGTTTCTGAAAGAAATATCTTCCATCTTGAGGCGCTCGGTACCCGTAAGCAGCTCTTCCTGAGCCAGCTTGATCCACCTTCTGAGCAGCTCGGCAAAAGCTTCAAATTTAGCATGTTTATCCTTGTCATAAGCGACGTGTGCAACGTTATCGTAATGCAACCGGATACGAGCCCTCTGCAAACGATCTTCCAGAAACTGCTCCAGCGTCCAGGTCGGCTGGCGCGTTGTGTCCATAAATTCGCTGTCCTTAGGCTCAGTTGCGCGAATGCGGCCACCGCCGTCATCCAGAATTCCCGCGAAAAATTCAGTGGGCAGGAATTTAACAAGCGCCTGAGCGGGATCTCCCAAAGCCGGATAAACACCGGCCCCTTTCTTCACATAAAGATGGATGATCTTCGCGCTGGAACCACCGTCGTCTGTGTTGGACATGAAAAACAGGCCAAGTTTATTGATGGTTTTGCCCGGAACACTGGTCAAGATCGGAGTCAGCAGGCCGGGCGCGCCGCTGCCACCGCTCAGCACCACAATATTACCTTTTGTTGTAAGGCCTCTCAGTTTGACAATGGCTTTCAGCACTGCGATCAAAAATTTGCCAAAACCTGTGTAACCCAGCTTGCGCTTGGCCTTGCCGGTAATACGGTCATGCTCATGGTAAAGGCCAAGGAACGGGCCCGTAAAAGCCACAGGCTCATTTATTTTTTCAGGTTCAATTTCCGTCTGATCGGCTTCAAATTTTTCGGTACCAATTCCGCGGCCTCTCATCTGGACGGCGAAATCAGCTCCAGGCAAAAGGACCCCGCGAGCTTCCTTAGCCAGGTCTCCACCTCTGTCTTTTCCATAAGGGTTTTGCACACTGTAAATATAGTTGACCCCTTCCACCAGGGCCAGCCATTGCTTGTAATCGCCTTTAAGTTTGGCGGTGGGCCAGTTGTGGTAATCCGTTTCTTTTTTGAAAACTTTTTGTTCCATTGTCTTGCCGTCAAAGTAAACAACTTCGATCTGCCCGTGCCAGAGAACCTCGACCTTTTTCTTGAGCTTCTCGTATTCGTCGATATCGTCATTTCTGGTCAGAATGCCGGCTTCCTTGATGGCATCAATGGCTTTCTGGATGGTTTCAACAGCTTCTTTGTAGCGGCGGCGCTTTATAAATTTAATAGCCTGCTGCTGAAAAGGCTGGTCCGGGCCGACCCCTATAGAGGGGTTGATCGCGTCAAGATCGTCAATAATTTCCTGGCGGTCTTTACGCGCATCTCTGATCTGTTTCTCCTGCGCTTTTGCCGCCCGGCCCCTGTTCGAGTCCTCCCCGTTGATTTCAAAAGCCCTCATGTAATGAGCGGCGTAAAGCTTTCCAAATCTTTTTTCAAGTTCAGCCTCTAAAAACTTGGGGAGACTGGTAAAAGCGCTGTCTCCCGGGTTATATTCCGCAATAATATCTTTATGCTTCTGGATAAGGCCGTCGCGAAAGCCAATTTCCGTTTCAATGGGCCGGTTCAATTCCTGGTCAATACCCGCTTCAATCGCCTCCATGATGTAAGGATGGAATTCCTGCAGTGAACCAACCACAGAACCAATCACCACCGAGTCCGGCTGAACTTCCATTTCAGCCCTGATGGCTTTTAAATAAGCGCCGATCATCCTTCCAATCTCGAGACCAGCTTCAATAAAATCATCCGTGCTTAACTGGGACAGCTTGTCATGGGTAAAGTACGAAGCGAGAGAATTGGCGCTCAACCGCTGGTTAGCGGTCATGTAACCTTTAAAGCCGGGATACGTTTCCGCGGACTCGCCTTTTGTGGCAGGCGCGACCCAGCCATAGCTTTGAGTTTCGGGAAACCAGACCATATGAGAACCAATTTCTCCAACAGCGTGCCG
>CAZKMJ010000251.1:0-2604 GCA_964553835.1 uncultured bacterium | reverse complement strand
AGCGCAAGCAGCCCCCATGGCGCTGCCAGCTCATGATAAGTAGTCACTACTGCCATTTTCGAAAACCTTCCGGCCAGCGAACCCGGAAAAAAATTCACGGCAGGATCATTGTTAAACACCGTGGTCATGTACTGAAAATGAAAAATATGCGGCTGAAATTCACGGACCATGCGGATGACCCTGCTTTTTTCCCACTCCGTGGATACAAACACTTCCGCCTGATTTGCGCTTTCAATTGCCTGGACCAGCCTGTGCGTATAGTCGCCGATACCGGACAGCATGGGAGGATACTCACCGGTCAGCATCAGGATTTTTAAACGCGGGCTCAAAACCTTCTCGGGTACCCTTCTTGAGGCTCGGACGGATAGTTTTCTTTGTATTCAGGATATTCAGGAGGTAAAGTCGCGATACGGACCATCATGCCCATAAAAATCCAGATAAATGTCGCGGCAGGCGGAGTATCAATGGAACTGAAAATTCCGCCGATGGTCAGCTGACCAAAGCAATAAGCCGTAAGCGCGATTGAAAAAATATAGGTGGCGTCCTCGCTTGGCGGTGGCAGCCATGTCCGGAACCACCTCATCAGTATCAGCAGAATCATGAGATAAAACAGCACCACACCCACAATCCCCATTTCAAGCTGGAGTTTGGAAAGATAATTTTCAACGAGATAAAACTTGCCTTCGTATTTTCCAAGGTGGCGCGCGGCCTGCTGTGCCGCGCCGATTCCACGGCCCAGCGGATAGATGGACAAGTATTCTGTAAACTGCTTGGGCGCGGTTGCCACAGTCCTGTCATTAATGTTCTTCACGTCCGCGGCTGTTTTAAACCGCTCGGATACGCTCTCTTTGAGCGTGGAGAAACCCAGGAAAAACCCGCCGACCACAATAAAAAAAGTGATCATCATGGGACGCGCCCGGCGAAAAAGAGCGGCGAAAATAAAAACCATCAAAAGCGTGGAAAGCAGCCCCCCGCGCGAACCGGTGCCTAAAAGCGTGAAACAGTTCAGAACCGACGCAATGAGCCAGACCCCTTTGCGCCTGTCCGCGAAAAACAGGGCCAGGCAGACCAGCGCATTCATGGCCAGGAACAATGAATAATGGGCGCTGGACGCGAATGTTCCAACAATGCGGACGAAGGATTCTTCATAAGAAACACCATAAATATTCGCCACGCTGGTGCTCAGAAGGAAACCGGGCCCGAAAGTACCGGGCATGAAATTAGGGCCCTTTATATACTGAATGACGCCGAATATATTGATGGGAAATGAGGTGTATCCGATAAGACGGAAAAGACCCGCGACATCCTCGGTACGGTTAACATAGGCATAGCCAAGAAGAATACCCGTCCAGGGCAGGAACATGACCTTGAAGCCCAGAATGCCGCGCAAAAGGCCCGGGGAAAGCGGGTTAAAAATCTGCAGGAACCCAACCGCGATAAGACCGGCCATCAGCAGGACAATGCCCGCCCCCATAACTTGGCCAAGCTCAGACATCAGGTCCCGCGTCGATTCTTTTGTCATGAAAAAGAAAAAAGTGAAGAACAGCATCGCGTCCTTGAAAAAGAACATCAAAGGCTGCGTGTAGAAATAATAAATCAGGAAACCGTCAAAAAGGATTTCGACGCACATCAGCCGTAAAACAAAACGCCATGTCATCGTCCTGCGCCCCCCTCTAAAACGGCGCGATACTGCCGCGCCATCCTTGCCCACGAGAAATTTTCGTCGAAATAAAGCCTGCTGGACTCCTTTTTATTTAAATCGGTATCCTGGCCGATAAATTGAACCGCGGCGGTCAAAAACCCCTCCTCATTCCCCTGCTCCGCGAGGAAACCATAAGGCAGGTGATGGCCGTCAAAATTTCCCGGTGCGGGTTTATAACCAATGACCGGAAGGCCGTGGGCCATGGCGCTCATGATGGTAGTGCTGCGGGTGGAAACCCCATCCAACTGGGGGAACAGAAAGACATCCGAAGCGGCAAGATGCCGGGAGACGTCTTCAGCGGACAACTCGCCAGTTTCAACCACAAACTTTTCCATCCCAAGAGCTTTTACCGTTTCAATCATATCCGCAAAACCCGCGGGGTTGGAAGAACGCAGGCTTCCGATAAGAAACAAAAATGCGGGTATGTTCTTCGCTCGAGCCTGGGCAAGCGCCTTGACTGCAGCGCGCGTATTCCTGAAATTCGACAAACGGCCGAAAACCGCGAACACTTTTCCTCCATGGATACCATAACGGTCCAGCAGCTTCTTCCGGTTTTCATCCGCCAACGGCATAACGGTGGCGCCCACCGGAATCACACTGACTTTTGGCGCACCAGGGTAACTTTTCAGAATTTCGCCGTAAGCAGCGCAGGTCGTCAATGCGATATCGCAGCCTCTCAAAAGCCTGAGCGTCTGGAGCCGCGATGCCGCCGCCAGAAAAATCCTCTTCAAGTCCGGCCGCCAGCCGCTTTGAAATTCATGGAAAGTGACGGAAATTCGGGCCGCCATGTTTTCCTTAAGAAAAGCCGGAAGACCGCTCAAGCCCCAGCAAAGACCCCAGCGATTATAGAGCTGCGGTACATACTGGAAACTGACCCAGTCAGGCGAAAAAGAGCGCGCGGC
>CAZKMJ010000250.1:0-2621 GCA_964553835.1 uncultured bacterium | reverse complement strand
TTCTCACAGATTCCGAAAAGCGCGTGAGAAACCGAGAGCGCCCGGCGGCGCTCTTCGGCATTCAGATATTGATTGCGTGAACTCATTGCCAGGCCGTCTTTTTCCCGCACGGTAGGCATGAACCTCAGACGCAGGTCCATGTTCAGGTCCTTGACCATCTTGTTGATGACCATGGCCTGTTGATAATCTTTAAGCCCGAAATATGCCCGGTGCGGCAGGGCCATATTAAAAAGCATATTCACCACCGTCGCCACGCCGCGAAAATGACCGGGACGGAATTTGCCGCACAGACCCGCAATCAGCGCCGGGTCCGGGTCCACAAAGGTTGAAAAACCTTCGGGATAAATGTCTTCGACGCCGGGCAGGAAAAGATAATCCGTGCGGACTTTCTTCAAAAGCCTTTTGTCGCGTGAAAGCGGGCGCGGATATTTTTTTAAATCCTCTTTGGGGCCAAACTGGGTGGGATTGACGAAAATGCTGACCACCGCGATTTTATTTTCCTTTTTCGCGGCGCGCACCAGCGACAGATGCCCTTCATGCAGCGCTCCCATGGTGGGCACAAAGCCGATGGATTTCCCCTGTTTTCTCAGACGCTGCATTTCTTTCTGCAGCTGCGCGGGATTTTTAATAATTTTCAAGACTTCACTTCTTTCAGCATGTCGATCACGGTCTTTTTCTTTTTGGGATGACGGATGTCGGAACCCAGATCAGAAAGAGGCTTGAGCACAAACCATCTTTCATGCAAACGCGGGTGCGGAATAGAAAGCCCCGGTTCTTCAATGACCTGTTCATCATATAAAAGTATGTCCAGATCGATCGGGCGCGCTTCATTCTTGTGCATACGGACCCGCCCCATGGCTTCTTCGATGGTCAGCAGGCTGCCAAGCAGCTCCCGCGGGCTCATGCGGGTTTCGATTTCCCAGACCGCGTTCATGAATTTGCCGCCTTCTGCTTCCACCGGTTCAGTCTCGTAAACTTTGGATTTATTGCGAAACACAACATCGGGAACGCGCGCAAGCCGGTCCGCGGCCTCATCTATCAAGGCTTTTCTATCCCCTAAATTTGAGCCGACACCAATAAATACTTTTGACATTTTTATGGAGAGACGGAAATTTTTAGACCTGAGGAACTATCTTTTCCCGTAACGGATGCCAAAAATTTCTGGCTCGTCAGGTTATTTGTGTTTATGGCTGTTGGCGATGCGCGCCACGGCTTCTTCAATGCGCGCGTCCGGCATCGTCAGGGAAATGCGGAAATAGCCTTCACCGTTCGGGCCAAAACCGTTGCCCGGCGTGACCACAATGCTCAGCTCTTCCAGGAATTTCACCGCAAGTTCGGTGGAAGTGTAGCCCGGAGGCACCGGGATCCAGCAGTAGAATGTGGCTTTGGGCGGCTTGATGGGCCATCCCATTTTTTCAAACCCACGGGCCAGCAGGTCGCGGCGGTTCTGGTACATCTGAAGAAGTTTGCGGTGCGCTTCTTTGCCGTTGTCGAGCGCTTCCTTGCCCGCCAGCTGAATGGCCTGGAAAATACCGGAATCACAATTGGATTTCACTTTACCAAGCAGCCCCACCAGTTCCGGATTACCAGCGGCAAAACCCACACGCCAGCCGGTCATGCTGAAAGTCTTGGAAAGCGAATGGAATTCAATCGCCACGTCTTTCGCGCCATCGATTTCAAGGATGCTGGGCGCTTCGTAGCCATCAAAACCAACTTCGTTGTAGGCCGCATCGCAGGCAATGATCAATTCATGTTCATGCGCGAACGCCACAATTTCCTTGTAGAACTCTTTGGTGGCAATGGCCGAAGTCGGGTTGTTGGGATAATTGATATAAATGACTTTTGCTTTTTTCAGCGTGGCAGCCGGAATGGCTTTCAGGTCTGGCAGGAAATCATTGGATTCCAGCAGCGGCATGTAATGCGGAATTCCGCCCGCGAAAAGAGTGCCGGAACGGTACGGCGGATAACCGGGGTCAGGAATCAGGGAAACATCGCCGGGGTTGAGCACAGCGAGAGGAAAATGCGCGATGCCTTCCTTGGAGCCGATCAGCGGAAGGATTTCTTTCGCGGGATCAAGCTTCACGCCATAGCGGCCCTGGAACCAGCGCGCAATGGATTCACGGAAAGCCGGCATGCCGGCGTCAAGTGCGTAACGGTGATTAGAACCGTCTTTGGCGCCCTTGATCATGGCTTCAATGATGAAATCGGGTGTCGGAGTGTCCGGGTCTCCCACGCCAAGATCGATCACGTCCTTGCCCTTGGCGATCAGTTCACGCTTCTTGCGGTCCACTTCCGCGAAAAGATACGGCGGCAGGGCCTTCAAACGGTCAGCAGGTTCAATAGTCAGCTTCTTGTTCATAGAGCTGGGGATTATAACAAAGGAAGGAAGATTTGAAAACGTTGTTCTACTGGACCTGGAAGTTAAATGTGGGGTCCAGCAGGTGGAGCTCGTAGGCCTTAAGCTTGACTTCGTCGCGCACCCAGGAAAAACGGGTGGACAGGTAGAGGGAGTAAACATCCAGGAACTCGTCCATTTTCTGACGGATTTCATCCTGAAGGTCAGTGTCGTCCTGGATCCGGAGGACCAGATACGGAGTTTTCATCAAAACACCCTTTTAATG
>CAZKMJ010000249.1:0-2651 GCA_964553835.1 uncultured bacterium | reverse complement strand
GAGCGCTGAGTACGCGCTGATATTCGCGGCTAAGGCTGAAGCGCGGTTCGACGGCCAGGATTTCACCCAGCAGCGTCAAATACTTGCGCTGAAATTCTTCCCGGTGGGTTTCATGCCACAGAGAATAAAAACGCATCAGTTTCTTCGCCTTTGCCTCGAGCTTACGCACACTTTCTTTCATCACGTTGTCCTCCGCCAAGTTCCCTTTCAAGATCAAACTGGAAATTCCGGTCCATGGCCTTGATGCGGTCCACAAGCCCCTGGATCTGATTTTTCAATTGA
Organism: uncultured bacterium; assembly: GCA_964553835.1. Taxonomy (GTDB): domain Bacteria; phylum Omnitrophota; class Omnitrophia; order Omnitrophales; family Aquincolibacteriaceae; genus CAYLPP01. The sequence goes on along the minus strand of CAZKMJ010000249.1, from coordinate 2,369 downwards.
GGGTCCTTATGTTTGAGCCAGTGCCCGTAAAGGTCGAGCAGCTGGTCTATTTTTTCCTGTTTACCCACACTCTGCTCATAATGGTTCATTTCCCCGACGAAATGCGTGAACGCCTGGTCACGGAAATTGTTCACAAAACCGAAATATTCCCGGCGCACCTTTTTCAGAAGCTCCTGGTAGGAATCAAAATAGCGGGACAGCTTTTCGAGCACCTCACCCACCCCGGTTTTCTTTCTATAAATGCGGGCATGATAGAGCGCGGCCTGGTCGTAATAAAGCTGGGCCAGCTCGCGGTAGTGCTTCTGCGACTTTTTGAACAGCTTCTGCTTCTTGTTTTCAATGTCATCAAAAATGGCGGTGTGGATCAGGATGTGGTCCGCGTTGACCTTGAAAATGAAGTAGCGGATGGTCTTGTCTTCTGTGCCCTTGACCCAGTTCACAATGTCGCTGGTATCTAAAGAAAGGTACGGTTCAGCCATGTCATGGTATTCAGGCAGGGACACTGCGAAAAGCAGGTGCGCCAGGTAAACGTTCACGTCCTCGTCAAAGACAAACTTATTGGAAGGAAAAGCAGAGTCCTTGCGGGAGTTCAGGATAGAGCCCAGCAGGTAGCGGATCGCAGAGTCCCTCTCCTGGGCGGTGATATCGAAATACAGCTTGTTGTCGTCCTGCGGTTTTTCCTGCATAAAAAGGTCCTCAAATGTCCTCGAGAAAACCTAACACGCACCCACAGGGCTGTCAAATCCTTCACTCTTTTGATAGTAAAAAATAGCAATTAATAGCGCATAATTTGACGGCTAAGGGAGGACGTTTAGACCTTTAGAGGGCGGTTTTTCAGGCCCCGGCCAGGGAGGGTTTGATCTTTCGCAGGAAAACCGCGCTTTTGAGCGGCCGGTTGAGGCGTTCGGTCAAAAAGCGGTCCATGAATGCTTCGAGCTCTGTCTCGGTCTGGCGGTTCATGCCCAGCTTCAGGCAGGCATCGAGATCATGGTCCACATAATAGCGCATAACGGAAAGAGGTTCCGCGTTCAGGGGGCGGGCGTCCGGAAAATTGGGAACACAATCCGGGCAAAGCAAACCGCCCTGCCGCGATGAAAAGAAGCCGGACTCCAGGTTCCTTTTCTTACAGTTCAGACAGCCTTCCAGATAAGGGAGCCAGCCCACTTCGTTCAGCAGCTTGATTTCAAAAATGCGCGCCACCCTGCCACCGGGCATGCAAGGCAAATAAGCAAACGCGAAATCCAGCAGGTCAAAAACATTTTCATGCGGGTCCTGCACTTCGCTGACTTCGTCCACAAGCTCCGAGAAATAGCTGGCATAGGCGATGGATTCCAGCCTCGAACGCAGGTTGTTGTAAGAATCCAGAATAAAGGCTTCAGAAATCAGGTGGAGATCGGAACGGGTCTTTTCATAAAACACAATTTCCAGGCGGGTGAAAAGCTGATAGACCGCGCCTTCACGCTCCCCCTCCTGGCGCACGCCCTTAACCAGGCCGCGGACCTTGCCAAACTGCTTGGTAAAAAAAGTCATGATCAGCGAAGAAGAGCGGAACGGCATGGCCTTGAGAATGATCGCTTCTGCTTTCTGGATGGCCATTATTTTGTCAGCTTCAATTTTTCCAGCCCCGCGCGTTTCAGCACCTGGGCCTGTTTCTTCAGCATGGTGTTCCGTTTTTTCACGCTGTCGTCATCGTATCCCATAATGTGCAGGATGCCATGGCAGAGATAAAAAAGGGTCTCGTATGAAAACGTATTGCCGTATTCTTTGCAGTTGGAAGCGGCTGTGTCGAGCGAAATCACAATTTCACCGCTGAAAGAAGGCTTGTTTGAACCGAAAGAAATAACATCAGTGGCGTAATCATGCTTCAGGAACTTCCTGTTGATTTTGCGGATGTTTTTATCGGAGGTCAGCAGCACGCTCAAATCCCCGTTTTTCAAACCAAGGGTCTTGAGAATTTTTCTGGCAGCACGTGCAAAGCGCGCCATGACGACACCGTGCTTCGCGGCCTGGTTGAGCGCCGTGACCTTCAAAGGCACGGTCAGCTGTTCCCCTCTGGCTTGGGAGGATGCTCGGCATTAATGAAAAGGTCGGGACCGCTGCAAATGTCCGGAAGCGGCGGCGGATAGCTGACACGCGTGTGGAAAATCGCCATAAGGTTGTGAATAAAACTTTCCTGAATCTTGTGAAGGTCTTTGAGCGTCAAGTCGCATTCATCCATCTGACCGTCCACAAACTTGTCATTGATGACCTTACGCACCAGGTGGCGGATACTTTCCGGAGAAGGTTCCTTGAGCGAACGAGAAGCCGCTTCCGTGGAATCCGCCAACATGGCCACCGCGGCTTCCCTGCTTTGCGGTTTGGGACCGGGA
>CAZKMJ010000248.1:0-2662 GCA_964553835.1 uncultured bacterium | reverse complement strand
TTACGATCCTGAGAACGAAGGTGACTGGAATGCCGTGACCGGCGGATGGGCGGGGTTTGGTCTTTACAATCCCAACGGTCAGTCCCAGTTCAATATCAGTGATACAGGCTACTGGCTTGCTGAACTCGATGGAAATATTTCCGGCGGCGAAATTCGCGGAGATATGTTCGGTGTTTTCATTACACAGACCCATCTTGGCGTTTTGATTGGCGGCGTGACCGGTCTTTATAACGATTATTAAGGCTCTGGCGATTTAATCCTGCAGAGCGTCGGCACTTATCAGAGCCAGCCGCTTGCTTATTTCAATGAGTTTAGCGCGGACCTGGATTATTTTGGAAACTATGAAGGTGACATGGAAGCCTATATGGGGGGCCTGCAGGCCATCGATGGCGGTCAGTCCAATGTTTTCCTTCTGGGTAATTTCAACCTTGAATCAGAAAATTCCCACCAGATCTGGCGTGCGGAAGTCAGCAGCAACAATGTTCTGAATGAAACCAGGACCACTTTTAATGGCGGTTCGTATTTCGCTTTCATGGCGGGTTCTCACCATGCCGGTTCGATGGACGGAAAATTCGCGGGCATTTACCTGAGCGATGCTGATCCGGAAGACCCCCATGCTGCCGGAGTTGTGACCGGTTTCATGAACGGTGAAGTGCGGGAAGAAATTGGTATGTTCGGCATGGAGGGTGAGCTCGAATCAACCCAGCTGGACAGCGTTGGTATCAGCCCCAACAACATGGTCGAAGACCACATTGGTATCACGGCCGGTGAAGGACGCCTTCATGGCTCTTACGAGGGCGAAGAAGGCCCTTCCGGCGGTATCGAAGGCTATGATTACCTGCAGACGGCCTCTCTTATAGATGAAGATAATGGCTATGCAGCGACCTGGGGTATTTACAGGCAGGTCTTTAATGAATCTTCCTATTACAATCCGGAAAATTCCGAAGCATGGCATGGTTTCATGGGCGGCTATGATCCGTTTGGCTACTATGTTGTGAACAATGAAGGTTTTAGTCTGGAAGAAGATTCTGGCTACTGGCTGGTGGACGCGGATGGTACCTGGATCGATGGCGGACTGACCGGTCATCTTGAGGGGCGCTTCCTGACTTTTACCAAGACCGGCACTATGGATGGCGATATTTACGGTTTGTATCAGGACAGCTATTACGGATCCGGCATATGGACCGGTTATGGCGTCGGAACCTGGGACGGTGAGTTGCTCGATTTCGCCGCTATGATGGGCAGCCGCGGCGGTGATTTCGCCAATCTTGGCATTGAAGGTTTCGAATCTTTCGGGACCCTTCAGGATTCCATCCTTGGCGGACTGGGAGATCTTTTTGGCAGCTCGCATGTTATTGCCATGGGCCGCTATGACATCGGCGAAAATAATTTTCCCGCGCTGTGGGCCCTGGAAGTCACAAGCTACAACGTCTATAACGACACGCTGCGTACTTTTGGCGGTGACGCGTTTTTTGGTTTCGCCGGCGGCCGCTGGGCGCACGGCGAAGTCGCGGGCAACGCGCGCTTCATTTATATCCGCAACGACGGTAACTATGAAAATGAAGACCCTTTTACGGCAGGCATTGTTTCCGGCGGTCTTAACGGCAGCTACTATGAATATAACTCTGCTGAGGGCTTGTGGTCCGCGGAAGGTGATTTTACTGGTGCCCAGTACGGCGATACCTGGTACAGCCCATACGAACTCAATGAAGGGGAAGGCAGCATTCTTTACGAGCAGGACTTTAGCGCTTCCGGATTTACCGCTTATACCCAGCCAGGCAGCCTTTTTAACTCAATCAATACGGCGGAAGGCGAATTTGTCAGCATCTACGATGAAAACTGGGGCATTTGGGGCGGCCTTTTCGGCGGTGACTTCTCTTATAACGGTGAATCGCCTGAAATCCATGAGAACTTCCGCACGGCCTTTGACGGTATTGCTTATGATCAATACGGCGGTGAAGGAAGCTATCCCATGTTTTTCTTTGGCAACATGACCGGTACTTTTGATGAAGTGGCTGACGGTGAAGGGGATGTGGATGCCGCGGTCAAGGGTGTCTGGATTTCCGAGCAGGGAACCCAGACCAATGAATTTGTGAAAGTCGGTGTGTTCACCGGTGATGCCGCTGGTAATTTCGGGACGGGCGTTGAAAACAATGGTTTGTGGCAGGTGGGCGCGGTAGGTGAATTTGTTCAGGTCACCCAGCTTGATCCTTCACAGATCAACCTGACTCAGATCCAGAACTTTATCTCGGAATACGCGGTGGGCGAGCTCCTGACCGCGGTCATGCCTGGCACCGGTGATTTCAACGGTGGCGCGGGCAGCATCACAGGCAATATGGACATGTCGTTTTTCTCAAACCAGAGTTTTCAGAATGGTATCTGGTCCGCGTTTTTGAACGGCAGTTTTACCGGAATGCCCGGTGAAGTTACGAGCTGGAACTCTACTTTTTCTGACGGGAACATCACCGCGCAGTTGACCGGTCTTCAGTGGAATGACGGCCAGTGGCTTGCCAATGTGACTGGTTCTACGACCGGCAACATTGGTTTTTCCGGCCAGGCTGGAGGCACTTACACGCAGAACCAGGAAAATCCTTCGTCCGGCAATTTTTCCGGCGTTGGTGTCGGAACCGGCCACCGCGCCCGGCCCCGAAATCCTGACGGC
>CAZKMJ010000247.1:2262-2673 GCA_964553835.1 uncultured bacterium | reverse complement strand
TTGAGCTTGTCATGGTCATCGTTATTCTCGCCATTCTGGGAGCTGTTGCCATTCCCCAGTTCGTGAACCTGAGAGGTGAAGCTCAGCTGGCCAATGAAGCGGGGGTTGCGGGCGGTGTCCGCGCGGGTATCCTGACATTCTTCATTGATCCTGCGCGCGGCAACCGCACAAACTATCCGGCTGCATTGGACGCGATTGCGGCGCCGGCGGCGGGACAGACGGCTTGCTCAACAGCGGCTCCATGTTTCACGACTGTTCTTGCGCAGGGCGGTATCACTGAACAGTGGGCCAAGATTCCGACTCAGGCAGGCGCGACCGCTTCTTACCGCAGTCCAGCGAGCACTACAAATGTCTGGAACTACACGGCTGCTAACGGGAATTTTGTAAAGACCGTCAACTAAGGAGTTCCTC
>CAZKMJ010000247.1:0-2252 GCA_964553835.1 uncultured bacterium | reverse complement strand
AGCACGGCTTCACGCTTATTGAACTGGTCATGGTGATCGTTGTTCTGTCGATCCTGGGCGCAGTGGCACTTCCTGTGTTTGTGGACCTGCGCCAGGAGGCGAGGAACAATAAAGAAATCGCCGAGGCGGGTGCCATCCGCCAGGGGATTTTAAATTATTTCCTGGATCCTGCCCGCGGCAACCGCAGTAATTATCCTCCCCAGCTTGACAGTGTTCCGATTAACACGGCGTGCGGTCCTCTATTTCCCTGTTTCAATGTGGTTCTGACGCAGGGAATTTCTACAGACTATTTTGAGCAGTGGTACAAAACCACCACAGTCAATACTTACCGCAGCTATGCCAGCAACACTAATTCCTGGACCTACAACCCGGTAACGGGCGATTTCATCAAGGTGCAGAATTGAAAAACTCTGCCGGTTTTACGCTCATTGAACTGGTCATGGTGATTGTTGTTCTTGCCATTCTCGGCGCTGTGGCGATTCCTGTGTTTGTGAACCTGCGTGGTGAAGCCAATGTTGCCAATGAGCAGGGCGTTGTGGGTGGCGTGCGTTCGGGGATCACAAACTATTTTTTAGACGCAGCCCGGGGCAACCGCACCAATTATCCGCCGACACTTGACGCTGCTGTAAACGGGGCTTGTACGACCATAAACCCGTGCTTTACTGTGGTGCTGGCGAACGGAGGGATTACTGATGGCCTCTGGTTCAAAAAAGGTGATTTTCCCGCGAATGGATTTAGCGCCTATCGAAGTCCCAAATCCGCGAACGCGACGAACTGGTTTTATTATCCCGCGACCGGTGAATTTGTGGAGCAGCCATGAGGAAAAGCCGGGGTTTCACATTGATTGAACTTGTCATGGTGATTGTGATTCTCGCGATCCTTGGGGCTGTCGCTCTCCCGTTCTTTGTGGATTTGAGAGGTGAGGCTCGCGTGGCCAATGAAGCGGCGGTGGTTGGAGCGGTCAGGCAGGGCATTCAGAATTTTTTTCTCGACCCGGCGCGCGGCAACCGGAGCAATTATCCGTGTGACCTGGACACTGTTCTTGTGACACCGGGAACCACCGAGGCCTGCCGCGAAGCGCTGCCTTGTTTTCGCAGTGTGCTCCAGGGCGGCGGCGTGACGTCGGGCTGGACAAAGCTGGACAGCAATTTCGGGTGTATGCCGTATACATACAGGAGTTCTGCCAATAATACCAATGTCTGGAGATATACCCCGTTTAACGGGGAATTCAGAAAGACTGTGGACTGATGAAAAAACAGGCCGGTTTCACGGTTTTTGAACTTGTAGTCGTCCTGCTTCTGTTCGGTATTCTCTGGCTGGTGCAGCTGTTTGCTTACGGCTTTTTAAGAAAACAATTTATGGCGACTTATGAAAAAAATATCGCAAGCTCCGTGCAGGTGGGTATTGTGAATTATTTTGTGGATCCGAAGCGGGGCGATCTTAAAAGCTATCCGCCTTCGCTGGACCGGGAAGATCCCGGTCTGTGTTCGGCGAAAAAACCCTGTTTTCAAAATGTTTTGACGGGCGGCATCACCACGTTGTGGCAGAAGAATTCCGCCATGAAATACCGGGGACCGGGAGAAAACGGGCATCAATGGAAATATGATCCTGCGCAGGGTCATTTCGGCATCATCAGGGAGGCATGATTTGAAAAAAAGCCGGGGCTTTACCTTAATTGAACTTGTGATGGTCATGGTCATGATCGGAATTGTGGCCGTGGTCGCGACACCGCTTTTCCAGAATCCGGTGGGCACAAGATCGCAGGCCGCAGCGCTGCGGTTGAGTTCAGACATCCGGTATGCCCAAATGCTGGCTATTCAAACCCAGAGAACTGTGCGGGTAATTTTTGACGCTGCTACCAATTCTTATCAGATCGAAATTCTGGAGGCGGCCTGGAATGTTGTCATGAATCCGGGGACCCACGGAAATTATATTGTCCAGCTCAACAGCGGCGATTTTCAAAACGTGACGCTGAGCGAAGTGAATTTTAACGGCGCTTCAGAAATCCGTTTCGACCGGGTTGGCGTTCCGACGGACAACAACAATCCCGGCTTCACGGACCCTGCTTATGTCAAACTGAGCGGACTTTTTCAGGTTTCGGTGGCGGCAGTCACCGGGAAAGTGGATGTGACGGCCCTGTGAAAACGCGCGGTTTTACCCTTGTCGAGCTGGTCATTTCAATTGTTGTGCTGGCGATTGTCATAGGCGCTTCGATGCTGGTCGGGCGAGTGCAAAAGCGGTGGGGCAAGGCC
>CAZKMJ010000246.1:0-2704 GCA_964553835.1 uncultured bacterium | reverse complement strand
CCTGACCTTCATGGAAAACTGGGTACTTGGACTTCGCCTTTCCGAATATCATACGGGCTACCGCGCTTACAGCCGGCAGTTCCTGGAAACTATCCCATTCATGCGCAATGAAAACGACTTTGTGTTCGACACGCAGGTGCTGGTCCAGGCGGCCTTCATCAAGGCCCGCATCAAGGAAATCCCGGTCGACACCATTTATTTCAAGGAAGCCTCTTCGGTCAATTTTCTGAATTCAGCCATCTATGGCCTGAAAACCCTGGGCGTCCTGGTCCGCTTCCTGCTTCACAAGCTGGGGGTTCTGCGCTACCGCCCGCTGGTCTGACCTGTCTTGAGCCTCGCCGAAAACCCGTTTGAGGATTTTTTCCGAAATCCCGTCTACCTGTCTTTCAAAAACCATCTTTACAATTACCAGCTCCGCCGCAGCGCCATCCGCTCCGCTTTAAAACAATCAGGCCCCCAGGACCTTGTCCTGGAAATCGGTTCCGGTGTTTCCACCATGGCCGATGGACTGGGAAAAGTTCTTTTCAGCGATATTTCCGAGGAGGCCATGCGCTACCTGCGGGAAAAAAATGTTTCGCGCCTGGAGAGTGTCATGAGCGTGACCCATATCGCTCTAAAGGACGCGAAGGTCCCGTGCATTGTGTGTTCAGAAGTGTTGGAGCATGTGCCGGACGATACAAAGGCATTGAAAGAATTCGCGCGAGTCATGAAACCGGGAGGAAAACTGATCCTGACTGTTCCCGCGCAGCAGCGGTTTTTCGGGCCCGATGACGTTTTCGTGGAACATGTCAGGCGTTATGACGTAGCGCCGTTTGTGAAACAGATCGAAAACGCGGGCTTTGAAAAGGTTGAGGTCGTGAAAGTCACAGGCCTGCTCGACAAACTGGCCATGCTGACCCTGACCTGGCTTTATCCGCTTTTCGCTCTCAAGAAAAAAGGGGAGAACAGGAAAGCAAGCAGCATCCGCGTTTTTGTACTGACTCTGCTCCTGCCTTTTTATATTTTGCTGAACTGGATTTTTGCGTTACTGGTGACTGTTGAAGCGAAACTGATGCCGCTATCCACAACCGCGGTCATCATGGTCAAAGCGGTCAGGAAATAGCGGCGGGGGAATTGACCGGCGGCAGAAACGGCTTATCCGAAACGGGATTGTAGCCTCGCCGCCTGGCTGCGGAACCTGAAGTTTCCGTCACACTCGCGGGGCTTTGAAAGCCCCGTCTACGCAGCCAAAACCGGAAAGAATCGACAAGGGCCTTACCCATGATCTTCATATTCAGCGAAGAGCGTCCTGTCCGGCGGCCTCGGTGGTTGGAAGGCACTTCTTTGATCTTGTAGCCCAGATCGTGCGCCTTGATAATAATTTCAGGCAGCATAAAGAGAGAGTCTGACTCAATCTGGATTTTTTCAAAAAGGTCGCGGCGCCAGGCCTGTGACCAGTTGTAATCATTGATCCTCATCTTGTACATCCCGTTGAGCAGGAAAATATAAACCACGGAAATAAAGAAACGGTGCAGTTTGTACGCGTTTCGCTGCCAGCGCACGCCCAGCACAAGGTCGGCGTGGGCTTCACCTTCCGCCAGGAGAGGGTCGACAAAAGAAGAAATTTCAGAGCAGTCGAACTCCTCGTCCGCGCCGATGTACATCAGGTACTTGCCGCGGGCCTTCCGCATACCGTCGCGCATGGAAGCGCAGTAGCCCATGTTCTTCTCGTGATAAATAACCTGCACTTCAGGATAATGCGCGGAAACCAGGTCTTTAATGACCTGACGGGTATTGTCGAGGCTGCCGTCCTCAATCACGATGACTTCCCACTGCCAGTGGGGATTTTTGGCAAGGACGGCGTAAAGGTCTTTTAAAACGCCCTGAATATTGTACTGTTCGTTATAGACGGGGATGATGAAGCTGATTTGGGGCTGATTTGCCATGGAGGAAAAATAGCCAAACCCGGCAGTCCTGTCAAGGAAGAAGTGGCAAGCGCAAGCCTTCTTTGATAAACTGTCGCCCTCAATGCAAAATCTTGCTTCCCACTCGTCTTTTTTTCACAAGGCCGCCGTCATCTCGCTGCTCGTTCTCTGGGCCGCCCTGGCGTTTTCCAAAGCCCTGGTTGAAATTTCCTTCTTCTTTGCCCTCGGCTTCTGGATCCTGTGGAAAATTTCCCTGAAAGAAAAAACAGTCGCCCTGGACCGCCAGTGGATCGTGGTCCTTGCCGCTTTCTCAATCTGGACAGTGCTTTCCGTTTTTTGGTCGGAAGCCCGGAAACCCAGCGTGCAGGGGATCGGCAAGGTGCTGGAGCAAGTCATGATCTTTGTCATGACTGTGGACCTTTTCCGCGAAGCGCGCGAGCTGAAACTCTGGGAAAAAACATTTCTTTGGGTCTTTGCCATCGTTTCCCTTGACGCATGGATCCAGTATTTCACGGGTACTGACCTGATCCGCCGCCGGGCACTTGAAGATTCCGGCGCGGGTATGCGCGTCAGCGCCTGCTTTAAAACTTATGGCCTCTTTGCGTCCTATCTGATCATGACCCTGCCTGTGGTTTTTGGTCTTGGCGCGGCAGCCAGAAAAACCGCCTCGAAAAAGTGGCTCCTCTACCTGGTGCTTGTTGCGGGCGGCGGCGCGCTGCTTTTCCTGACCCGTTCCCGCGGCGGTATGCTGGCCCTGCTTGCGGGTTTTTTCACATTCCTGATTTATCCGCGCCAGTTCC
>CAZKMJ010000245.1:0-2710 GCA_964553835.1 uncultured bacterium | reverse complement strand
GGAAGTTCCGGTCAGAATGACCTTGTCATTGATCGAGACTGAAATAAAGTTATTGGGAACCATAATCTTTTCGGAATCAATGAACAGCCGGTCCACCGGAATCCACAGATCAATCTTATTGACGACCAGCTGCATTTCCTTGATGGAATAAGAGCCGCCGATCTTCTTGCCTTCGCTGCGGATCTTGGACATGTTGAAAGTCTTGCGGATCTCGCCGGACCACATGCTGATCTCAAGCACCTTGCCATGGTTCTTTGCGTCAAAAGTGATGGTGTAAGGGTCCCCCGCTGTATGGATTTCAAAACCGTCATCGTACGCGGCGTAACCGCCCGAGTGATTAGTAACCAGGGTTCTTCTGATAGTGGTTGTGGACCCATAGTGAAGTTCCCCATAATCTTCCGTATTGGTCGGCGCTTCCAGAGAGAACAGGTGATACGCCTGGAAATCTTCAATCCCCCCCTGCGGATTCAAGACCCGCCCGTTAACCACCATTTCACGGCCCTGATGATTGATATAGCTTGCCGGGTTGGCGACAACTTGAATCTTGCCGTCCGCCTTGCCTTCGAAATAAACAAATTTGTTGTTGGCGTCGCGCACATACGCGTGCCATTCTTCACCCTTGACCGTCATGAACGTGTAGCGGCTGCCGTTGGCATAATTGGCGTTCTCGGTAATGAAATCTCCATCACCCTGGGACGTGCGGGTAAAAGCAATCTTGCCCTTGCTGTTTACGATAATGCGGGTCTCAGACTTGTCTCCGTCCTTGATGCTGAAATACTTGTTGTCTGCGTCAAGCAGGGAAGCGCCCGCGCCACGCTGGCTGCCCTGCTTGATCACATCCATAGCTTTATCATTTTCCTTGAGCTGCCTGGCATTCGCCCGTACATAGGTACCGTCCACGAGCGTGAAAACACCGATCAAGTTACCACCCATCAGCTGGGTCTTGATGAATCCATCCTTGAACTTGTCGTCATTCAGAATGCGGTTGAAAACCTCTCCCTTGTTGAAGTCAACCACATCCGAGGTGTAATGTTTTTCAGGGCTGTCATTGGGGCCGGTATTGGTCGTCACGCTTGTGGTCACGATACGTCCATTACCATCAAGGAAGACTGTCTGGTTGATCTGGGCATATTCTCTGATGCTCTTGTCACGCTTGGCGGACGCTGAGAACTTGGTCGTCATATCGACGGCGTGCGTGCTGCCTACACCTACACCATCAATGTGGTCTGCAGCCTGCTCACGTACGGCGGTGAATTTATTTTCAACGACAGTGATGGGCTCATCATAAACGCTGCCGTCAGCACGCACATAGGGCCGGGTTGTAGCTGTATAAGTAGTGTTAGTGCTGCCTAAAATCGAACCGGTGGTAAGGTCCGCGACCAGATAGCCCCGGCTCTGGATATTGTTATGAGAACGAAGCATGTACAGCTTGTTATTGTTATAGTCCCTGAAATCGGATGAGTATTCGCCTTTACCGGTGTTCCAGAAACCGGAAACTTTTCCATCTTGAAGGATGACATTGCGTTTGGTTCCGTCTGCCATATCAACCGTGGCCCACTGATTGTATTCAACCGGTTTGCCATCCGGAGTGCGAAGGGCGGGGCCCGACTTCCAGCTGAGTTTATTGCCGTCCTTGTCCCTGCCCGCTTCATGAAAACCAACACGTCCGTCGCTGTTCCAGACGCCGACTGTTTTGCCAGTGCGCATGTCACGGATCATCCAGGACTTCATCGCGTTATTGCCGTTAATGCCGTCGCGCACATCCACGGTCTGGTCATAAATTTCACCGCGGTTATAGTTGCGGTATTCGCCCACAATCTTCCAGCCGCCCGTACCATTCTGGACCTGAGTACCAACCGTGCGGCAGTCACCGGTTGTGTTGCAGTCCAGCAGAAGGCGGGTGGGCTCACCCGCTTTGTTATAGACTTCAATGAAATGGTCCGAGGACTGGCCGAGAAGAACCAGGTAAGGCTTGTCATCCGTGAAACCCGGAACATTGCCTGCGAATTTGTTTACTCCGTAAATCTTACCCTTCGTATCATCAATATTATGCTCCTTGGCGGCCGGCCCCCACTTGGCATGAGCATCAGAAACAAAAACACCAATAACAACACCGGTGTCCAAGTTGCTGACACGGTGCCGGCCCGGCTGGTCATTATCCACATGATGGACCTGGCGTTTTTTCCAGTCCGTCACACCGGTCACATAGTCGCCAACCTTGCCGTCCGAATTAACCTGACGCATGGTCACAAGGCGGTGATCTTCATTCAAGAAAAGAACGTACTTATTGCTCTTGCCGCTGGGTCCAAGCGAGTAAAAATCAACATCATCGGTCAAAGTCAGCGCCGTCGTGCTTTCGATACCAGCCGTATGTTTCTTGTTATAGGGAATTTCGCGGACAATCGCGCCATCCCTGCTGACGCCAATAAGCACGCCGTTCAAGTCAAGGCTGCTGACCGGCGGATTGGTCGCGGCATTTCTTCCCAACGAAACCGTGTTGTAAACCAGGCGGTTCTTGTGGTCAGTCACGTCAAGCGCGTACAGCTTCATAACCGCTGACTTGCCGTCTCTGGTTACGGTCGTGGTGTAATCCGCCGTGACCACACGGCCTTCCGCGTTGATTCGGACATTAATTTCAAGACCACCGGAGTTTTCGGTCTTGACTTTGGCCACATAGGAATATCCAACGCCAAAGGCACTGCCTTCTTCT
>CAZKMJ010000244.1:0-2727 GCA_964553835.1 uncultured bacterium | reverse complement strand
CAAACGCCGAAAACCGGGCACAGGGGGGTAATTTGCTCCAAAACCGGGGACTTGGTGGAATTCATTAAGCCATTGTATAATAACCGCCATGAAAGATAAAATTTTTCTGGAAGGCCTGCAAACTACCTGCAAAATCGGGATTTATGACTGGGAGCGCAAAATCCGTCAGAAAATCATCGTGGACCTGGAATTCCCCTCCTCCATCAGCAAGGCCGCCCGCCGCGACCGCATCCAGGATACGGCTGATTACAAGAAAATTGCCAAGCACGCTCTGTCTTTTATCGAGGACAGCAAGTTTTTCCTGATTGAAACCCTGGCTGAAAAGCTGGCTTCTTCGCTTTTGAAAAATTTCAAACTGCGTGAAATCACGCTCAAACTTTCAAAGCCCGGCGCCATCCGGCACGCCAAAAATGTCGGTGTCCTGATCACGCGCAAAAAATGAGCGCGCGACGTTTCCTTAGCCTTGGCTCCAATATAGAGCCCGACCGTAACATTCCCGCCTGCCTTGAAACCCTGAAAAAGAAATTCCCGGTCAAAAAAATTTCAGCCGTTTACGAAACCGAACCCGTAGTCCCGGCGGGCGGCGGTAAATTCTGGAATGCTGTCGTGGAAATTGAAAGCGGCCTGGCAGAAGATAAGCTGGTAATGGAATTGCGCGCCATCGAGGCCCTGCTGGGGCGCCGCAGGGACCCTGCCAATAAATTCGCGCCGCGAAGCATTGATATCGATGTGCTGCCGCAAGCGGGTTATCAGGACCAGGGATTTATCATGGTGCCGCTTTCCGAGATCGCGCCGGAAGGTAAAGATATGGAAACGGGAAAAACTTTTTTACAGCTTGCTGAAAAATTCAGGGAAGAAAAAAGGAAATACCGGAAGGTTCTTTAAAGAGCCAGCGCCGCGTACTTGGCGTACGGTGCCGCGCCCTGGGCAATGTCTGAAGCCCCCATGACTGTGCCTGCCACCATCTTAAACGTGCCAGCCACTGCACCGGTCACAATTCCCAGCGGAAATGACTGAGCGCCACCGGCAATCATGTTGGCCGGTATCTGCACCACCGCGTAAAGGGTCTTGGCAACACCTGTAAATATCTGACCTATGCCGCCGCTTTCAGCCATTGCGGACGGAACCAAGGCCGTGAAAAGCACCAGGATAAGGGCCAAAAACCTGAGAGGTTTCATTACTAAAAGTATCGGCATTCCGCGGAAATTGAGCACCTTTTTTACCTGTTGCACTTTGGCCTGTTTTGAATAGGATACCCCCTTATGAAAAATATCCTTGTGACAGGCGGTTCCGGCTTCATTGGCTCCAATCTTGCGCTTGAGCTCCAGGCCCGTTATCCCAATGCCACCATTACAGTTATCGATGATTTCCGCGGCTCAAGCTTTAAAAACTTGCTGGGCTTTAAGGGTGATGTCATGGCCTATAGTGTTGCCGATACCGGCTGGCTGGATCATTTCCAGCACCGCCCGCTGGACGGCATTTTCCACCTGGCCTCCATTACCGACACCACCATTCTGGATGAAAAGAAAATGATGTTCGACAATGTTGAGGGCTTCCGCAATATCCTCGACCTTGCCGCCGCGAAAAGATGCCCGGTTGTTTATGCCTCCTCTGCCGCGACTTACGGAAGCGCTGGCGACAACAAGGCGCTCGTGGAAGCTGATGCAGGCACCCCCAACAACGTTTATGGATTTTCGAAATGGGTGCTGGAAAATCTGGCTCGCCAGTACAACCCCGCGGTCAAGACTGTGGGCCTCCGTTATTTCAATGTGTTTGGCCCGCGCGAATATTACAAAGGCGCGGCGGCCAGTATGATTTATCAGCTTTATCTTCAGATGAAAGCCGGCAAGCGCCCGCGGATTTTCAAGTTTGGTGAGCAAAAACGCGACTTCGTTTACATCAAGGATGTGGTGGAATGCACGATTGCGGCGCGCGAATCCAAACAGAGCACGGTCGTGAATGTGGGCAGCGGCAATCCCACTTCTTTCAACGAAGTTATCCAGGCGATAAATGAAGCTTTGAAAACTTCTCTGGAACCTGAATACTTTGACAATCCCTACGATTTCTACCAGAACTTCACGCAGGCCGACATGTCGCACACGGAAAAAATGACAGGCTTCCGCCCGAAGTATTCAACCCGGGAAGGCATTCTGGATTACGTGAAGAACTACCTCGAAGCGGGAAAAAAACCCGCTTTGCAGAAGATTTAAGACTCTTCTTCCTTCTTAACCGGCTTCATTTTCGCGGGAACGCGGAACGCGAACCTGCTGCCCTTGCCCTGTTGGCTTTCAACCCATACCTTGCCACCGTGCAGCTCCACAATTTCTTTGACGATGGTCAAACCAAGGCCTGTGCTTGAAACGCCTTTGGGCTGGTCCAGGCTGACCTGGACGAATTTCTGGAAAATTTTGGCCTGATCTTCAGGCGCAATGCCGATGCCGGTGTCGCGAATCCCGATTTCAATGCAATCGCCCGGGATGTCTTTGTCCTTAACTCCATCCTTGGCGTCGATTGTAATGGTTCCGTTTTCAGGTGTAAATTTCATGGCATTGCCCGCAAGATTGGTCAATACCTGGGTCAAACGGTCGGGGTCGCATTCAAGGGTCATCTTTTCATCCGTGAACTCGGATTTCAAAGAAATCTTTTTGTCGCTGGCCCAGGTCTGAAGAGTGCCGAGCACGCCCTGGACCATTTCCTTGACCGGCACCAGCTCATGTTTCAGATTCA
>CAZKMJ010000243.1:0-2744 GCA_964553835.1 uncultured bacterium | reverse complement strand
CGGCAACGCATTTGATTTTCTGGCCGTTGATAACCAGAATGTCAGCTTCGGCCTTCGAAGCGTCACTTTTTTCGGTTTTGACTTCGTGCTTAAACTTGCCGTGCACGGAATCGTACTTGATCTGGTAAGCGAAATAGTCAGCATCGGTGGAAACGTCGACAACTGCGACCACGTCGATCTGTTTGCCCAAAAGGCCCTGGTCACAGATGGCCTGAAAAACCATGCGTCCGATACGTCCGAAACCGTTGATACCTACACGAATTGCCATTTTAAAACTCCTTTATTCCCCTTGTGGCGGGACGGCCTTTGAATTCCGATTTAATGCGGTTTTTGAATTATAACTTCCCTATGGGAGGTGTCAAGGACTTGCTTAGAATCTCACGGTATACGTCCCGGATGCTGTCGGCCATCCGGTCGATGGTGAAGAATTTTTCGACCATTCCCCTGCCTGCGGCCGCCAGCCTTGCCTTTTCTTCAGGGGTGGTCAGGAGAAACTCAATGGCCTTCGCAAGTGCTTCCGTCTGTTTGGGTTCAATCAGGATGCCGGTCACGCCGCTTTCGATTAAAGAATTTAAAGACCAGATATTGGACACAATGACAGGCTTGCGGCAGGCCATGGCTTCTACAATGCTCAGCCCAAAGCCTTCCCTCCAGACGGCGGGCAGTGTGAAAATGTCCATGGCCGCCAGCGCGGGGCTAATGTCAGTCAGGTTACCGGTAAAGACAACGTCATTTTCGACCTTCAGTTCACGGCATAGATTTTTCAGGAAATCCATGTTCCTGCCGTCACCCACGATCAAAACGCGCAGCGAGGGAAATTTCTTTTGCAGGATAGGAAGGGCCCGGATCAGGTATTCATGGCCTTTGTCCGCGACAAGCCGGGCCACAACGCCTACAACAGGCGCGTCCGGCGCGAAGCCAAACTTTTTTTTCGCGTCCTCCGGTTTCCAGGCGGAGTAAGCAGGCTCCAGCTCACTCAGGTCGACGCCATTGTTGATCGTTGCAATCTGGATGGCTGGCAGCCGAAAATCGTTAAAAAGATGGTCGGCTACTCCCTGACTGATGGCGATGGCTTTGTCGCCCCATGCCGGAAAAAGCCTGCGGCCCAAGCGCCTTTTAAAATAACCATGACAGGTCGTGATCACCGGAATACCTGTCCTTTTCTGAATGATTCCGGCCATGACCTGAGTGACGCGTGTGTGCGCGTGGAGAGCGTTGATTTTATTTTCTCGGATAATTTTTTCCACCGCGGGTATTGCCAGAAAAAGTTTGGGGTGGAGCTCGTTTTTGGTTTTAATCGGCAGCTCAAAGGTTGTGGCCCCGCGCGCCTGAAGGTCTCCCGTGCAGGACCCGCCGCTGGAAAGCACAAATGTTTCAATGCCCAGCCTGCTGAAAGGTTTGATCAACTTGGCGATATAGGTCGTGATGCCTCCGATATTCACATGGGTGGTCAGGTGCAGGATTCTCATTGGCCGAATTTTGCTCCGGACTGAAGGCGTTTACCGCGCGCAAAATCACCGGCCGTCATTTCGTTTTTTCCCGCGGGTTTGACTTTCTCGATTTCAACCGCGCCTTTCCCTGTCTGCACCAACACCGTTTGCTTGCCTGCTGAAATCATTTCGCCGGGTTTTTGCCCGCCCCCCTGAGAGGAAGTCCGTGCTTTTAAAATTTGCATTGGCTGTCCTTCAAAAAAAGTATAAGCCCCGGGCCAGGGCAAAAGACCGCGCACCTTGCGGCTGATTTCTTCCGCGGAAAGGTTCCAGTCGATTTTTCCGTCTTCCTTGGCTAGCTTGCGGGCATAGGTCATGTCCGCTTCTTTTTGCGGCGTACGTTCCGGCATTTGGCCTTTTTTTAACTTGAGCAGAATGTCCATGACCATATCGTAGGAAATTTCAGAAAGCTTGTGCGAGAGGGTCAGAGAATCTTCTTCCGGTGTCAGCGGCATTTTTTTGCAGGAGAAAACATCGCCTGCGTCGAGTTTGTCCACCACTTCCATCAGGCAAACGCCGGTTTCGGCATCGCCATTCAGGATGGGCCAGTTGAGCGGAGCAGCGCCGCGGTATTTCGGAAGCAGTGATGGATGGACATTGATGGAAAGTTTTTTGGGGATTTTGAGCCAGGCCGGCGGAATGAGTTTACCGTAAGAAGCGACAACGAAATAATCCGGTGAAATTTTCTCAGTTTCCGCCAGAACGGCAGGATCTTTCAGCTTTTCAGGCGCGATAACAGCAAGATTAATGGATTCCGCGTAAATTTTGACCGGTGTTGGTTTGGTCTGCAGGCCTCGTCCTTGTTTAGCGTCGGGAGTGGTCACGACGAGTTTTACGGGGATGCCTGAATCCACACAGGCTTTCAACGACGGGATTGAAAATTCAGACGACCCGAAAAAAATCAGGGACACTGGATGGTTAAAGGCGCTGGTACTGGGCCAGGGCTTCCTGGCGCCTGTTAAAGTCCAGACGGTCGATCAGGAGAATACCGTCGAGATGGTCGATTTCGTGCTGAATGATCCGGGCAAAGAAATCCTTGAGCTCTGTGGTGTGTGTTTTACCGTTGCGGTCCTGCCAGCGCAGCTTGATTTTTTTAGCGCGCGGGATTTCGCCCGTGATGCCGGGAACGCTCAAGCAGCCTTCAGGTCCCACTTCCCGTCCGGAAGATTCAAGGATTTCCGGGTTGACCATAACGAATTCCTCGCCTTTTTTGACGGTTGGGCAAGCGATCAGGATGCGTTTGGAAACGCCGAT
>CAZKMJ010000242.1:0-2768 GCA_964553835.1 uncultured bacterium | reverse complement strand
GGTTGACCATGATAGCGAAATCTGGGGATTTTGCAAGGCTCCTTTGAGGAGGGTTAAGCGGCCTTGGCCGCGGTAAGGAGTTCCTTGTAGTCGGCGCTGAGAGCGGCGATGGCAAGCGCAAATCCCTGCAGGGCGGCCTGGCTGCGGGCCTGGTATTCTTCACCCCTGGGCGATTTGACCAGATACTGGTCCGCGGGCTGCTTGTTCAGCTGGGACGCCACAAGGCCAAGACCGCCCAGGAAAAATCCCGCGGCCACGCTGGCGCCGGCAGGATAAGAAACGTCCTGCTTGCCTTCCGAGTACTGACCAGTCTTCAGCTTGGCTTTACCTTCAAGAGTTGTGCTCTGACCAATCGAAAGTTCGGGGCGGCCGGACGCGACACGCTCATAACTTTCAAGTTTGGCATTATGGAAAGTAATTTCAGTTCCAAGTTTTTCAATGATCACACCATCCAGTTTGTTTCCGCCGGGCATGAATTTTTCAAAACTCTTGTCCGGGAAAGTAATGCGGACCACGATGTTGCCATTCCCCTGCAGGCTGACCGTATTGCGGATGGTATCGAGCAGGGTCCTGATTTCCCCTGCCTTGTCTTCCATTTTCCCGAGCTCCTTGGCGGAAACAGCATATTCCACAAGCACGGGCTGATTGATTTTTGCCAGATCGAACGAAACCGCGGCACTGCCGGCTTCGAGCACGGCCTGCGATGCTTCCACCGCCTGCAGCACAAACACACGCGCCGCAAGACCGCGAAGGGTATCGGCCAGCTTGTTCGTATCCAGCTCTTCAACACCTTGAAGGCCCAGCGACGTTACCGTCTGGTCCAAAAGGTCTTTCAGGGCTTCCGTGTTCATCCATTCAAGGATGGTCTGCGCGTCCTGCACCGTCTGCAGCTGACGGACCACACTGACGAGTGACGCCTTCAAGCGGACCGTCATGCCATTTTTCGACTGTTCGGCCTCAAGACCAAGGCTCGCGATCACGGCTTCAATGTCTTTTTCTTTCAACTCCGCTACAATCCGTTCCGGCGTCATTCCCTGCATGAATACTTCCAGGTCCGCGCCATTGACAGGCTCAATCTTGATTTCCGCTCGCCTTTCAGACCGGGGACTCTTCGCTTCCAAAATTCCCTTTGCATATTCGTCATCAAAAATTTTCCCGAGTGCCGCATCCTTATCCGCATCGAGCCGGCTGCGCAGGCCGTCATGCTCCGATTGAATCGCGGCTTTGTCGGATGAAGCCAATCCAAAATCTATAAACCGCACGACCTTCCCCGCCGCCGTGTCTTCTTCATACATGTGTTCCAGTTTCAGCGGGCGCAAAAGATCACCATGCGCAAAGCCGGTTCCGTGCACACGGCCCAGCGCTCTTGCGATAGCGCCTATACGTTCGTTGTTCACTGTTAAAATATCCCTGGGCGTCAGTTCGCGGCCCGGAATTTTAGAGGTGATCAGCCAGGTTGTCCCCTCTGATTTTATGGCAGCGGCCTTTGGCCCAGCGTTGCTAACGCTTGCCGCCTGAGTCGTATCCGCCTCTTTTATCAGCGATTCAGCATCGCTTGCCAGTTCAGAACCATTTTTCGGAACAACCCGCTTCGCGAATACTTCAAAATCGCCTTTTACTGTTTTCATTTGGACCTGGAATGCTTCACGGGTTTTTCCGGCCATGACAAATTCACGAGTCCTTTTCACGGCCATTTCCGTTACTTCATTTTCCATAACCTCCGGCGCAGCGAATGCAAGAACTTCCGCCAGAACTTTTTGAAGGGATGCTTTAGCGGAAGCATTTGATGTCTCGCCTGTGGATTCCACCCGCGATTCGGAACGTGCGGCAACCAGGGTGTTAATGAAGCCATTATCCTGCATCCCTTCAAACACTTCAGCTGTGGTTTGAGCTACAAATTTGCCTGCTTTTTGGTCCCTGGCAGAGTCAAAAACCGCTACCGGCTGGTAATCATTTTTGGCGTCCCAATTCCATATCCGTGCCGAAAAAGACTGATTTGGGTCCGGCCTAAACCAGACGTCAACCCTGATCTTGCGTTCTGAGCCCGGTTTCGTGAACTCCACTTTAACGTCGTAGCCGTACCCTCCATAAAAATAGGTCCGGCGAATATTTGCTGTGTATCCCTTAAACTGCGGAAGCCCTGCGATTTTTTCCGTAAAAGCATCAAGATCCGCGATTTGGCGTTCAAATTGGTTACCATACCTCAGAAAATATTCAACGGCGGCGGCAATCATCGATTTGTGCTTATCGCTTTTTATGCTGGGATGGACTTTTTCAATATGCTCCAGAATAATTTGCCGCGCGGCCCCTGCGTTACCAGGATCGATACCCTGCGGAAGGGTTTTAATCGCTTCACGGGCAAATTTTGCTCCCCCGTCTTTTTCGATGGCTGCATTAAGGTCCTCAAAGGCAGTCCCGACATCCTCTTGCGATTCCTGCACCTTGCTGCGTGAAAGATAAACAGGGGTGTTTCCAGAATTCTGAACCGCAATCCCTCCATTCCAGCTTTTAACGTAAATCGGCTTCTCCGGGACAATGGCCTTATACCGTTCCTGAAGCTTCTTTTCTTTGTTCAAAAGTTTTATCTTTCCATCCGCCTGCAGGATGCTTCCCGATGCTCCGGACTCAAGCACCGCATCCACGCCTCCATCAGTAATGTCTCCAAATCGAAGCGCAAAACTTCCATCGCCGGCCTTTTTCGCATAAACATCGACAGCTCCAACACCCACACCAAAGCGCATGAAGGTTGTAAGGTCTCTCCCTTGAAC
>CAZKMJ010000241.1:0-2776 GCA_964553835.1 uncultured bacterium | reverse complement strand
CCAGTAAGAATCAGGAAGAGAGCCGCAGTTGGACCAGGGACCCGATCACGGGCAAGCAGCGTTTCACCAAGCAGGCCAAGCGCGCGGGTAATTCTAATGGTTTTGATACTCGTAAACTGAATGTTGCTCTTTTGACGACTGCTGAGCTGACCGACCCGCAGTGGCAGAACCAGGACTTCTTCTATGTCACGTCTTCAGCCGATGATTTCTCTGCTTCTCAGGAGCTTGAATCTGAAGCGTATCAAGTCACCAGCAAAAACCAGGAAGAAACCCGCAGCTGGACCAAGGACCCGATCACAAATAAGCAGCGTTTTACGCGTCAGGCCAAGCGAGCGGGCGACTCGAACGGTTTTGATACCCGCCATCTGAACGTTGCCCTTTTAACTTCGGCGGAATTGACCAATGCGCAGTGGCAGAACCAGGATTTCTTTTATGTCACTTCATCCGCGGACGATTTCCATAATGCTCAGGACCTTGAATCGGAAGCCTATCAGGTGACCAGCAAGAACCAGGAAGAAACGCGCAGCTGGACCAAGGACCCGATCACGGGAAAACAGCGCTTCACCAAACAGGCCAAGAGGCAGGGAAATACTCAGGGTTTTGATACCCGTCTTCTGAATGCCGCATTATTGACTTCAGCTGAATTGACCCAGCCCCAGTGGGCCAATCAGGATTATTTTTATGTAACATCATCCGCTGATGATTTCCATGGTACGCAGGAACTTGAATCCGAAGCTTATCAGGTGACCAGCAAGAACCAGGAAGAAACGCGCAGCTGGACCAAGGACCCGATTACCGGCAAACAGCGTTTCACCCGTCAGGCCAAGCGGACGGGTAGCTCGAATGGTTTTGATACACGTCACTTGAATGCGGCCCTGCTGGCGTCTTCTGAACTGACCGATCCACAGTGGGCCAATCAGGACTTCTTCTATGTCACGTCTTCGGCTGACGATTTCCACACCACGCAGGAACTTGAATCTGAAGCTTATCAAGTCACCAGCAAGAATCAGGAAGAGACCCGCAGCTGGACCAAGGATCCGATCACCCAGAAACAGCGTTTTACCAAACAGGCCAAGCGCACCGCGACTTCTACCGGCTTTGACACGCGTCTTCTGAATGCGGCCCTGCTTACAGCTGCCGAACAGACCAATGCTCAATGGTCCAATCAGGATTATTTCTATGTGACTTCATCGGCGGATGATTTCTCGGCCTCGCAGGATCTTGAATCGGAAGCTTATCAAGTCACCAGCAAGAACCAGGAAGAAACCCGCAGCTGGACCAAAGACCCGATCACCGGCAAGCAGCGTTTTACCAAACAGGCCAAGCGAGCGGGTAATTCCAATGGTTTTGATACCCGTCATTTGAATTTTGCGTTATTGACCACTGCAGAGCTGTCAGACCCGCAGTGGCAGAACCAGGACTTTTTCTATGTGACTTCTTCCGCGGATGACTTTCATGCGGCGCAAGAACTTGAATCGGAAGCCTATCAGGTGACCAGCAAAAATCAGGAAGAAACGCGCAGCTGGACCAAAGATCCGATTACCCAGAAACAGCGTTTTACCCGCCAGGCCAAGCGCGCCGGAAATACGCAGGGCTTTGATTCCCGCCAGCTCAACAATGCATTGCTGGCCGCAACAGAACTGACGAATGTTCAGTGGGCCAATCAGGATTACTTTTACGTAACGTCTTCCGCAGACGATTTCCATGCCGCTCAGGAACTTGAATCGGAAGCCTATCAAGTCACCAGCAAGAATCAGGAAGAGACCCGCAGCTGGACCAAAGACCCGATCACGGGCAAGCAGCGTTTCACGCGTCAGGCCAAGAGGCAGGGGAATACGCAGGGTTTTGACACCCGCCTTCTAAACGCGGCGCTTCTTTCTACTGCTGAGTTGAGCAATGCGCAATGGGCCAATCAGGATTACTTTTACGTAACGTCTTCCGCGGATGATTTCCATGGCACACAGGAACTCGAATCGGAAGCATATCAAGTGACCAGCAAGAATCAGGAAGAAACGCGCAGCTGGACCAAGGACCCGATTACCGCCAAGCAGCGTTTCACGCGTCAGGCCAAGCGCGCGGGCAACTCACAGGGTTTTGATACACGCCTTCTGAATGCCGCATTGTTGACTACTGCGGAATTGTCAAACCCTCAGTGGGTTAGCCAGGATTTCTTCTATGTTACCTCTTCAGCTGATGACTTCCACGCGGCGCAGGAACTTGAATCGGAAGCCTATCAAGTCACCAGCAAGAACCAGGAAGAAACCCGCAGCTGGACCAAGGACCCGATAACGGGCAAGCAGCGCTTCACCAAACAGGCCAAGCGCGCGGGTAATGTCGCCGGTTTTGATCCGCGTCATCTGAATGTTGCCCTGCTTACGACTGCTGAGCTGGCAGACCCGCAGTGGTCCAATCAGGATTATTTTTATGTGACTTCATCCGCGGACGATTTCCATGCGGCGCAGGAGCTTGAATCTGAAGCCTATCAGGTCACCAGCAAAAATCAGGAAGAAACCCGCAGCTGGACCAAAGACCCGATCACCGGCAAACAGCGCTTCACCAAACAGGCCAAGCGCTCGGGTAACTCGAATGGTTTTGATTCCCGCAAGCTGAACGCGGCACTGCTTTCTACGGCTGAGTTGAGCAATGTTCAGTGGGCCAATCAGGATTTCTTTTATGTGACGTCTTCAGCGGATGACTTCCACGCGGCGCAGGAGCTTGAATCTGAAGCCTATCAGGTCACCAGCAAAAATCAGGAAGAAACCCGCAGCTGGACCAA
>CAZKMJ010000240.1:0-2814 GCA_964553835.1 uncultured bacterium | reverse complement strand
GAACAGGCGCCTGTTCGGCCTTTTCATTTTCAGCAAAGACAATACCCAGCACTCCCAAATTATGTTCGCCAATTTGAAGACGCCGGAAATGGAAAGGCGAACCGCCATAATTCTGGGTTCCAAAACCCGACGGCGTTCCTGTCTCATAGGTCAGTTGAACAGCTGACCAGTCATTTGGAAACAATTCGCGCATTTGCCCGTCATGATGGATATTCCATTTTGAATTTTCCAAAATAAAAAGAGCCCCATGTTCTCCCCTGACAAGACTTAGATGATTTCCAAGAATTTTAACAATTCCGGGCAAATCAAAAGCCAGACTTAAATCGCGGCTTAAATCATAAAGGGCCCTCGTCTGTCCCTCTCTTTTTTCAGCCTCAATCGCATTTTGGCGTGACCGCGCAGCTAAAGTGCTGATGATAATGCCAACAGTAAGAAGAACAAAGAGTGTCAGCAGGTCTTCCGCGGCATGAATTTGAAATGAGTAACGGGGCTCAAAAACCAGGAATTCCAGGGAGAGAACGCTTAAAAAACCAAAAACAATGGCGGGGCCCCTGCCAGCGCCTAATGCCGTAATGACTACACCCAGCAGGTAAATCATCAAAAGGTCTGTGGGGACCCTCAATGCGGGCAGAAACTCCCCCAGCAGGGAGATAAGGGCGGCCGTCAGGACAGCTGTCAGATACCGTTTGATCCAGGACATTTGCTGCATGATCTTATCGAATTCCGCCCCCCTTTCACATCAATATTTTATAAATATTCCACATCAATATTTCATCAATATTTTGACGCATCCCGTTCAAATGTATGGGGTTCGACAAAATTGATTAACAAAAATGTCTGGCCAGCATTTCAACCGGGCTATTTTGAATTTTTTCTTTAAGCCCGGCACAGCATTTCATCCTACTTTGGCATAGCGCTTGCATTGTTGAGCCAAGATTTTTATTTTCAACCACAAAAAATCCAATGGAGGACGCGCGAACATGCGAAAAAAAGTAAGCTTTCTAATTCTTGCTGGCTTTCTGCTCAGCATGCTGATTCCCATTATCAGCTATGCTGCGGATCCAAGCGGAGCAAGCACAGGCGGTATTAACGATGTGACCGCTGCAACACCGGGCAAGCCCAGCCTTGAAGAAGTGGCAGCTGTTGCAGGGCATAACAAGATTTCCATCAACTTTGTCTGGACCCTGCTGACTGGCTTTCTAGTCATGTTCATGCAGGCCGGTTTCGCAATGGTGGAATCAGGCATGACCCGCGCTAAAAACGCGGCCCATACCATGGCGATGAATTTCATGATTTATCCGCTCGGTATGCTGGGGTTTTATGTTTGCGGCTTCGCTCTGATGTTTGGCGGGTTCGGACCCATAGCGGTTCTTGGCGGCGCAGACGCCTTGAACAGTGAGTTTGTTATTCACCTGTTCGGAAAAGATTTTGGCCTTTTCGGCATGAAGGGTTTTTTCCTTACGGGCAATTGCTATGACGCGGCAATTTTCACTCTTTTCCTTTTCCAGATGGTTTTCATGGACACCACAGCGACCATTCCGACCGGTTCCATGGCTGAACGCTGGAAATTTTCGGCTTTCATGGTTTACGGCTGCTTTGTCGGCACGATTCTCTACCCTGTTTACGGTAACTGGGTCTGGGGCGGCGGCTGGCTCGCCATGCTCGGCAAGAACTTCGGGCTTGGCCACGGCCATGTTGACTTTGCCGGTTCTTCTGTCGTGCATTTGACCGGCGGTGTCCTTGCTTATGTCGGCGCTAAAATCATCGGGCCCCGTATCGGCAAGTTTAATAAAGATGGGACCCCCAATGCTATTCCCGGCCATAATATTCCGATGGCCATCATCGGTACTTTCATTCTGGCCTTCGGCTGGTTTGGTTTCAACCCCGGCTCTACCCTGGCCGGTACCGACCTTCGCATCGGCGTCGCCGCAGTGAACACCATGCTTGCTTCCGCAACCGGCGCGCTGGTCGCGACACTGTGGATGTGGCTGGTACGCACCAAGAAACCTGATCCGGGCATGATGTGCAATGGTCTGCTGGCCGGTCTTGTGGCCATCACGGCTCCTTGCGCTTTCGTCAACTCCGTAAGCGCCTGCATCATCGGCGCGATTTCCGGTGTTCTTGTCATCGAAGCCGTATTCTTTATCGAAGGTGTTCTTAAAATTGACGATCCTGTCGGCGCAGTCGCCGTGCACGGCGTTAACGGCGCGTGGGGCATTCTGGCCCTCGGTCTTTTTGCCGACGGCACCTACGGTGATGGATGGAATGGCGTTGCCGGGACTGTGAAAGGTCTCTTCTATGGCGATGGCGGACAGTTTGTGGCGTCTTGCATCGGCATCGTGGCAAACATTGTCTACATCGGCATCGTTGGCTTCATCGTACTCAAGGGTATTGATATTGTCATCGGGCACCGTGTAGCGCCGGATGATGAAATCGAAGGCCTGGATATTCCCGAAATGGGCTGCCCGGGTTACGTAGGCGTCAAATTGGACAAATATTCCGAAACCCCGATTTCACGCTAATCTCAGTGAGGAGGATTTGAAATGAAAATGATCCAAGCAATCATTAGGCGTGAAAAGTTCCACGCCGTAAAGCAGGCCCTGGATGCCATCAATTGCCCCGGCATGATGATTTGGGAAATTGTCGGGCACGGCAAACAGCAGGGTATCACGGAGCAGTTCCGCGGCCGTGAATTTAAGGTGGATTTGATCCCTAAAACCAAAATCGAAATCGTAGCCAAGGATTCTGTCGCAAAGCAGATCGTGGACACGATTACGAAAGCCGCCAGCACGAACACCATCGGCGACGGAAAGA
>CAZKMJ010000239.1:0-2899 GCA_964553835.1 uncultured bacterium | reverse complement strand
CGACACCTACGGCCATCCGGCGGGCGACATGGTGCTGAAAAAAGTGGCGCAGGTGGTGTGTAATAACTGCCGCATTAAAAGACCTTTGAACAAGATGGATTTTGTTGCGCGCTACGGCGGGGAAGAATTGATTCTGCTGCTGCGCTCGAAGCTCGCGGACGCGGCATTCAAGGCCGCCGAAAGGATCCGCAAGGCGGTGGAGGAAACCGTGTTTGAATGGGATGGGAAGAAAATCACGGTGACCATCAGCCTGGGTGCGGCCAGTCTGCATGCCGGGGAAAATGTGCCGGACCTCATGGTGCGCCGCGCGGATGAGGCGCTCTACCGCGCCAAGCGCAATGGCAAGAACCAGGTCTGCGTAGAAACCTTCGCCACATAAGTTTTCAGGGCCAGCCTTCACGGTTTACGAAACTTCCTTCCTGATGTAACATGGAACCCCTTTTGCGGAGAGGTGCTCCGAATTGGCAAGGTACCGGTCTCGAAAACCGGCGCCCGCAAGGGCTTGAGGGTTCGAGTCCCTCCCTCTCCGCCATTACGCTCATACACTATGCCCACGACCCAGAATGAAAAAGTAAATCAGTATTACGATTCCACAGTCATTGCCTACCGCGCGCTCTGGACCGGCCGTAAAGACCTGGCCATGCATTTCGGATATTACGATGAAAGTGTCCAAACTCATCAGGACTCGCTTCTAAAGATGAACAGTGTGCTGAGCGGACTGGCGGAAATTTCCGCGGAAGACCATGTTCTAGACGCTGGTTGCGGCTATGGAGGAAGTTCCATTTGGCTGGCCAGGAACACCGGATGCCAGGTCACGGGAGTCACCATTGTTCCTTACCAGATCCGCAAAGCTGAAAAATATCTGCGCAAATATGGTCCCTCGGAAAAAGTCCGTTTTCTGTGCCAGGATTATTCCCGTACTTCCTTGCCGGATGGTTCTTTTTCCGTCGTCTGGGGCCTTGAAAGTTTTGTCCACGCCGAACGCAAAAGGGATGTGATTGCAGAGGCCTGGCGTCTTTTAGATAGCGGCGGCCGGCTTTTGATTTCCGAGTACATGCTGATGGAGGGACGGATTTTCTCTGAAAACGAGGAAAATATCATTCGGGGCTGGCTGAAAGGCTGGGCCATGCCGAATCTTCTGAGTCCGGAGGAATATAAAAGCATTCTGGAAGAGAGGGGTTTTTATGGAGTTGAAATTCACAATCTCACGGAGAATGTCCGGCCGTCTTTGCGCCGGCTTGGAAAAATGGCCTACATTCTGGAGCCGCCTTTCCGCCTGCTTTACCGGCTGGGGTTGCTGAGCTCAGTGAACATGGAGAATATCGCGGCTTCCGCCTGCCAGAGGCGCGCGCTCGAACAGGGTCTCTGGGAATATAAAGTGATCGTGGCTAAAAAGCCTTAATTGGGATAAGATATCCTCATGAGTTACCTCGTATTCGCCCGGAAATTCCGTCCGCAGGGTTTTGAAGATGTCGTGGGCCAGGAGCCCATTGTCACCACCCTCCAGAATGCCATCAAGCAGGAAAGAATCCCGCAGAACTTTCTTTTTTCTGGCCCCCGCGGCGTGGGTAAAACTTCCACCGCGCGAATCCTGGCCAAGGCGCTGAACTGCGCTAAGGGTCCGACCATTACTCCGTGCGGTAAATGTGTGCCGTGCACCGAAATTACACAAGGCACGTCGCTCGACGTTCTGGAAATCGACGGCGCTTCCAACCGCGGCATTGACGAAATCCGCAATCTTCGCGAAACCGTAAAGTTCAAGCCGGTCAACGCCAAGATGAAAATTTACATTATCGACGAAGTCCACATGCTGACGACCGAGGCCTTCAACGCGCTTCTCAAGACCCTTGAAGAGCCGCCTGAGCATGTGAAATTTATTTTTGCCACCACTGAATCGCACAAAATGCCTTTGACCATTTTGTCGCGATGCCACCGTTTCCAGTTCAAACGCATCCCTTTGAAGCAGATCACTGAAAAGCTGCAGGAAATCGCCAAAAAGGAAAAGCTCAAGAGTGAAAAGAACGCGCTCTTTTTGATCGCGCAGGCAAGCGAAGGCTCGCTGCGTGACGCCGAAAGCCTTTTGGACCAGATGGCCAGCTTTTCAAAAGGTGAGATCAAGGAAGGGGATGTGCTGTCGCTCCTCGGCCTTGCTGCCGAAGACGTTTATTTTTCTATTCTGTCCGCGATTAAAGCCAAGGACACCAAAAAGGTTTTTTCCATGGTCTCCGAGCTTTATGACAGCGGCAAGGACCTGACACAGTTCGCCAAGGGCCTGCTGGAGATTTTCCGGCACATGCTTTTGTTTCAGTGCACAGACGGCGCCGCGGAATTCGTGGAGCTGAGCGATGACGGCCTGACGGAGCTTAAAAAACGGAAAGATGATTTTTCAAAAAATGAGTTGATGCTTGCGCTGAACATGCTGGGGAACCTGCAGAACCAGCTGCGCCGCAACCTGGCGCCGCCACGGCTGCTGGTGGAAACCGTGCTTTTGAAGTTGCTGCATCTGGAAGGTTTTTATTCCATCGAATCTCTTCTGGAAGGAAGCGCGCAGCAGAAGCCGTCCGGCGGCGGGTATACATCTGCTCCCGCGCCCGCGGCCCGGCCTTCTTATCCAACAACACCAGCACCTTCATATACAAGGCCCGCGGCACCGTCAGCTTCTATTGCTGAAAAACCCGCGCCTGCAGCTGCTCCTCAACGTCCGTCCGCGCCTCCGGCTGCGGGAGGTCCCGGCCCTGCTTTTTCCAATGTGCAGGAAGTCTGGCCGCGCGTGATCGAATATGTCAAAACCAAGCGTATGTCGACCGGCATTTTCCTTTCCGAGTCCGAGCCCATTGAGATTAATGGCTCGGCCCTGACTCTTGGCCTTCCTTCAGAGTTCCAGTTTCACAAGGAAATG
>CAZKMJ010000238.1:0-2985 GCA_964553835.1 uncultured bacterium | reverse complement strand
GGCACTGCCTCTTTGGGTGCTTTTTGAGGTGTCCCTTGTTATTGCCAGGGGCATAGAGAAGCGCATGGGTTCCCGGGGCCCCGGCGTTGACACACCTGTGCATTAGTTGTATAGTGAAACACCCTGCCGAGGGACCCTGTTTTACTTAAATCCTTACAATATATAGACTTGCACAAAAACATGGATACATCTATTTTAAATCAGCCTCAGGCAACTCTTCTTCGCGGCGTGACCGTGTGGTTTACGGGCCTGCCCAGCTCCGGCAAATCCACCATTGCCCGTCTTCTTGAACGCCAATTTCGTAAATGGAATGTGAAAACTGAATTGCTGGATGGGGATGTTGTCCGCACTCATTTGACCAAAGGTTTGGGGTTTTCCAAAGAAGACCGCGATGCCAACGTTAAGCGCATTGGCTTTGTTTGCCAGCTGCTTTCCCGCAATGATGTGGCTGCTATTGCTTCCGCTGTTTCGCCCTACCGCGATGCGCGCGACCAGGTCCGCCGAATGATTGGGAATTTTGTGGAAGTTTATGTGAAGACTTCAGTTGAAGAATGCCAGAAGCGTGACGTTAAGGGCTTGTACGAAAAAGCAAAAGCGGGCGAGCTTAAAGGCATGACTGGTGTGGATGATCCTTACGAAGAACCGCTGAACGCGGATATCGTTTGTGAAACAGAAAAAGAAAAGCCGGAAGAGTCCATGGCTAAAGTTGTCAACCGGTTGAAAGAGCTGGGATATCTGAAATGAAGCTTGTCGATTTTCACATGCACACAACGCATTCTGACGGAAGCTATTCTCCCGTTGAGTTAATGCGTTACGCAAAGGAAAAGAAGCTTTCATGTGTGTCTGTGACGGATCATGACACCATGTCCAGCTACGATGAATGCAAAGCCGAGGCAGACAAGCTGGGTATTGAACTGGTACCGGGCGTGGAGCTGAGCGCGATTTTTGAACCGGGCACTCTTCATATATTAGGCTATTTTCTGGACCGTAATCATCCTGAGCTGAAATCCACGCTGGATGAAATCCAGACCGCGCGGCGTGAAAGAAATCCGCGCATTATTAAAAAGTTGAATGAAATGGGCGTCGACATCACGCTCGAAGAAGTTCTGGAGGAAGCTTTTTCAGGTTCCGCGCAGACTGTGGATGAAGATGACAAGCAGGTGGGCCGGCCGCACTTCGCCAAAGTAATGGTGCGCAAGGGAATCGTCAAGGACACCAAGGAAGCGTTCAATAAATATCTGGGCAAGGGCCAGGGCGCCTACATTGACAAGCGCCGCATTTCGGGTCCCGATGCCGTGAAATTGATTAACAAGGCTGGCGGCATAGCGTCCATCGCGCACCCGAAGCAGATGAAAATTAATGATGACGAGCTCGATCGTGAAATCAAAACACTGGTCGACTGCGGTTTGGGCGGCATCGAAGTGTATAACAGCTGCCAGGACGCGAGTGATCACGGCGCCTATTTGAAGATTGCAAAAAAATATAATCTGGTTGTGACGGCTGGCAGCGATTTTCACGGCGTCCACAAGCCGGGCGTAGATCTTGCGAATTACGGAACGCAAATGGGTTATGAAATGGTGGACAAACTGCGGGAGAGAATTGCCTCCCGGAAATAGGGATTGTGTTGACCAAACTGGACCTTGAAAGGTTGAATAGCGAATTTGAATCCAAAAAGCCGCAGGAGATCATCGCCTGGGCCGTAAAGGAATTCAGGCGTTTTGCCATGACCTCTTCGTTCGGCCCGGAAAGCGGCGTTCTGCTTCACATGGTCAGTAAAATCGACCCAAATATTCCTGTTCTTTTTCTTGAAACCGGATATCATTTTCCGGAGACTTTAGAATACAAAAATCGCTTGGCGCAGATGTTTGGCCTGACCAACATCGTTGACCTTAAAGCTGATCCTGAAAAACGGGCGAAGCTGATTGAGCGTTATGGCGGCGTGCCGTATGAAAAAGACCCGGACCTTTGCTGCCACACCAATAAAGTGGAGCCTCTGGACGCGGCGCTCAAAAATTACGATGCGTGGATGAGCGGGATCCGGCGCAACCAGACCGATTTCCGCAAGTCCGTGCGTATCGTGGAAGAATATGAAGGCGGGCTTTATAAGATCAGCCCGCTGGCCAATTTCACTTCGCGCGATGCGTGGTGGTATTTGAAAGAACACCAGATTCCGCAGCACCCGCTTTTCGAAAAAGGGTATATGAGTGTGGGCTGCTGGCCCTGCACAAAGCCGATCCAGGCTGGAGACGACGAACGTTCCGGCCGCTGGGCAGGGAAGAGCAAAAAAGAATGCGGCATTCATACATTTAAAGAAGTTAAACCCAAGGAAGCTCCGGAGTCCAAAGAGGACCACTCGGAACTTTCGGAAAATATTTAAATATCAAGGAGACTTTATGACGACGACCCTCAAGCACAGCAAACCCGCGTTGGCCGGCAACATGCTTGAACTGATCTGCAATACTCCTCTTGTGCGTTTGAATAAGGTCGCAGGCTCTCAAATGGCCGCGGTTTATGGAAAGCTTGAAAATTTTAATCCCGGCGGCAGCGTGAAGGACCGCATCTGCTTCAGCATGATTCGCGACGCTGAAGAAAAAAAACTGATCAACAAGGACACTCTTATTGTGGAACCGACTTCCGGCAACACTGGCATCGGGCTGGCACTGGTTTGCGCGGTCAAGGGGTACCGTTTAATTCTGACCATGCCTGAAACCATGAGCGTTGAACGCCGCCAGCTGCTTAAGCGTTATGGGGCGGAGCTGGTGCTGACCCCTGGCGCGGAAGGTATGAAGGGCGCAATTGCCAAAGCCAAGGAAATTGCGGAGCAGAACAAGAACAGTTTTATTCCCCAGCAGTTTGCTAATCCGGCAAACCCTAAAATTCACCGCGAAACCACGGCTGAAGAAATCTGGGAAGCCCTGGATGGGAAAGTTGATGCCCTTGTTTCCGGAGTTGGAACGGGCGGCACGGTTACGGGCTGCGGAGAAG
>CAZKMJ010000237.1:0-2999 GCA_964553835.1 uncultured bacterium | reverse complement strand
GATCGAGGATTTGGCCGAGCTGATTCACGATTTGAAAAATTCCAACCGCGAAGCGCGCGTCAGCGTGAAGCTGGTTTCGGAAGTTGGCGTGGGCACTATCGCGGCCGGCGTTGCCAAAGCGCACGCGGACGTGGTCCTGATCTCCGGTTATGACGGCGGCACCGGTGCTTCTCCGCTTTCTTCCATTAAACACGCGGGCATTCCGTGGGAACTCGGCCTTGCCGAAACCCACCAGACCCTCGTTTTGAACAATCTCCGCAGCCGTATCGTGGTTGAAACAGACGGCCAGCTTAAAACCGGCCGTGACGTGGCCATTGCCGCGCTGCTCGGCGCTGAAGAATTCGGTTTCGCGACCGCGCCGCTTGTCGTGCTCGGCTGCATCATGATGCGCGTTTGCCATCTCAACACCTGCCCGGTCGGCGTTGCCACGCAAAACCCCAAGCTTCGTGAGAAATTCACGGGCGATCCCGCGCACGTTGTTCATTTCATGAATTTTATCGCGCAGGAACTGCGTGAAATTATGGCCCAGCTGGGTTTCCGCACCCTGAATGAAATGGTTGGCCAGGTCCAGCACCTTGAAGTTAAAAAAGCCATCGACCACTGGAAAGCCAAGGGCCTGGATTTCTCCAAAATCCTTTACAAGCCCAACGTAGGCAAAGAAGTGGGGCAGTACTGCCAGATGCCGCAGGACCATGGCATTCAGGATTCACTTGATATCAAGCAGCTGCTGAAAATTTGCGAGCCCGCGCTGACCAAGGGCGAAAAAGTGCGCGCGACGATTCCGATTAAAAACATCAATCGTGTTGCGGGCACCATTACGGGCAATGAAGTGACCAAGAAATACGGCATGGCCGGGCTGCCTGAAGACACCATTCAGCTGAAATTCCAGGGTTCCGCGGGCCAGAGCTTTGGCGCGTTTATCCCCAAGGGCATGACCCTTGAGCTTGAAGGCGATGCCAACGACTATGTCGGCAAGGGCCTTTCCGGCGGCAAGATCATGGTTTATCCTTCGCCCGCCGCGACTTTCAAGGCTGAAGAGAATATGATTATTGGAAATGTCGCGCTTTACGGCGCCACTTCGGGTGAAGCGTATTTCTGCGGCATGGGCGGCGAGCGTTTCGCGGTCCGCAACAGCGGCGTGAAGACGGTCATCGAAGCGATTGGGGACAACGGCTGTGAATATATGACGGGCGGCACGGTCATTGTGCTTGGTCCGACGGGCCGCAACTTTGCCGCGGGTATGTCCGGCGGTATCGCTTATGTGTTGGACGCGGCCGGCGATTTTTCCAAGAACTGCAACAAGCAGATGGTTGATCTTGAAAAACTTACCAACGCGGATGAAATCAAGGAAGTCCGCACCCTGGTTGAAAGCCACGTGAAATACACCAAGAGCAAGCGCGGAGCGCAGGTGCTTGATCTGTGGGAAGAAATGCTCCCGAAATTTGTGAAAGTTATCCCCAAAGATTACAAGCGCGTTCTGGTTTGCATGGAAAAGGTCAAGAGTCAGGGCCTTTCCGGTGACCAGGCCATCATGGCCGCGTTTGAAGAAAACATCCGCGACGTTTCGCGCGTTGGAGGGAATTAGAGTACTTGTCATTCCTGCGAAAGCAGGAATCCAGTCCTTTTTGAACCATGGGAAAGCCTACTGGTTTTATTGAAATCAAGCGTGAACTGCCTGCCGACGCGGATCCTAAAGCGCGCGTCAAGCACTGGAACGAATTCCATGAGCACATGCCTGACCAGAAACTTCAGGACCAGGGCGCGCGCTGCATGGACTGCGGCATTCCGTTCTGCCACAACGGTTCGCTCGTGGCCGGCATGGCTTCCGGCTGCCCGATCAACAACCTGATCCCTGAGTGGAACGACCTCGTTTACCGCGGCCTTTGGCGTGAAGCCCTCGACCGCCTGCACAAGACCAACAATTTCCCTGAATTCACCGGCCGTGTCTGCCCCGCGCCTTGCGAAGGCTCCTGCGTGCTTGGCATCAGCGAACCTCCGGTCACCATTAAAAATATCGAAGCCTCGATTATCGACAAAGCCTTTGATGAAGGCTGGGTCACGCCGCAAATCCCGGAAAAACGCACGGGCAAAAAAGTCGCGGTTGTGGGCTCCGGCCCCGCCGGCCTTTCCGCCGCCGCCCAGCTGAACAAAGCAGGGCACAGCGTAACGGTGTATGAGCGCGCGGACCGCATCGGCGGCCTGCTTATGTATGGCATTCCCAACATGAAGCTCGATAAAAAGAAAGTCGTCCAGCGCCGCATTGATTTGCTGGAAAAAGAAGGCGTGAAGTTTGTTACCAACACCGAAATCGGCAAAGACATTCCCGCCGAAAAGCTCATGAAAGATTTTGACGCCGTTGTGCTCGCCGGCGGCGCTACCAAGCCCCGCGACCTTCCGATCGAAGGCCGCCAGCTCAAAGGCGTGCACTTCGCCATGGAATTCCTGACGAAGAACACCAAGCGCCTGCTTGATAAGGGTTTGGATTTGTCATCCTCGAAATCTTTAATCGAGGATCCAGATTTTATTTCGGCCGCGGGCAAAGACGTGATCGTGATCGGCGGTGGTGACACCGGCACCGACTGTGTCGGCACCAGCATGCGCCACGGCTGCAAATCCCTTATTCAGCTCGAAATCCTGCCCAAGCCGCCCGAAAACCGCGCGCCCGACAATCCCTGGCCGCAGTGGCCCAAGGTTTACAAAATGGATTACGGCCAGGAAGAAGCTGCCGCGAAATTCGGCGCCGACCCGCGCAAATACCTTGTGACCGCCAAGAAATTCATTGATGACGGCAAAGGCAATGTTTCCGGCGTGGAAATCGTGAAGATTGAATGGACCAAGAATGAAAAAGGCCAGTTCGTCCCCAAAGACGTGCCCGGTTCCAACCAGATACTGCCCGCCCAGCTGGTGACCCTTGCCATGGGTTTCCTTGGCCCCGAAGACACCGTGCTCAATCAGCTGAAAGTCGAAAGAGACGAAAGATCAAACGCCAAAGCCGAGCA
>CAZKMJ010000236.1:2116-3008 GCA_964553835.1 uncultured bacterium | reverse complement strand
GGGCCGCGGTGGATCAGGCATTCATTCATTTTTTCGAGCAACGACGGCTCAACCTGCTTCTGGAAGGAAAAAATCCCGGCTATTCCGCACATGTGAACATCCTCCGGGCGCCCTCTTCAAACTTCAGCGGCTCAAACTGAAAATCGCGGCGGGTCTCGGAAATATCAAAAGCTTCATGCTTGTCGAGTTCCAGGATCTGCTTGGCTGGCAGGCGTGTGTTCGGGTTGAAGGCCAGGTAGCATTTCACAACTGCCTGCAGGGGTCTGAGCGGGATAGGCACAAAAATTCTTTTGATTTTCAGGTATTTGCAAAATGTTTCCAGAATATTCTTCAGGGAGATCTGCTCTGAGCCCGCGATAGTGTAAGACGAGTTCATGCGTGAGAAATGGATGCCCTGGTAAATCAAATTGACGGTGTCATCCACATAAACGGGCTGCAGTTTAAAATTTCCCCCGCCCAGCAAGGGTACCAGCGGCGAATATTTCAGGACCCGTGTAATGCGCGCGCTGTTGTTGTTGTCATTGGGGCCAAAAATCCAGGCTGGGCGGAAAATCAGGTAAGGGATGCCTCCGTGGACCACAGCTTCTTCGCCCGCTGCCTTGCTCAAGCCGTAGGCGCCGTGCTTCATGGTTGCGGCAACAGAGCTGATATGGATGAATTTCTGGACTTTCATTTCGACCGCGGCCAGCACCATATTCTGCGTAAAGCTGATGTTCACTTTTTCAAGTTCAGCCTGCGGCGCGTTGATAATACCAAGACCATGAATGACCAATTCGCAGCCTTTAAGCGCGGAAGCAAGTGACGGGATGGAAGAGAAATCCACTTCCACGATTTCAGCGCCTAGGTCTTTCAGACGTTTCAGATTTTTTGAATTCTGCCGGACCAGGCAGCG
>CAZKMJ010000236.1:0-2106 GCA_964553835.1 uncultured bacterium | reverse complement strand
AGCGGAAAGGAATCTGTTTTTCTTTAAGCAGTGCGGCAAGATGGGAACCGACAAAGCCTGTGGCGCCGGTCAGGGCAATCATGAACTATTGGAAAAGGAGCTTGAGGCCCCTCTTAAAAATCCAGGAGGGCCGGAGGTAATATTCCCGGTACGCGCGGTTTTTATACTCCATGACCTGCTCGGACGTGATGTGATCAAGCCTTACCACGGAATGATGGCTGGTGTAATGTTTCCAGTCGGTGTCGACGATCCGGTCTTTGATCTCTTCAAAGTACCGGGTACCCGGATACGGTGTCATAACGTCGAACTGTGCCAACGGAGCGTTTAGACGCTTCGCGTATTCTATGGTCTTGGCCATGCTCTCCGGCGTGTCATGGGTGAAACCCAAAATAAAAAACGCGATGATCTTGATGCCAATCTGGTCACACAGCCTTACGATTTTTTCCTGCTGACTTTCCTTGATGGGAATGCGCCCGGATTTTTTAACGATGTCATCTTCCGGCGATTCAATGCCGAGATGAATGGCGCGCAGCCCGGATTTATGAAGGAGCCTCAATGTTTCTTCTTCAAGGCAGTCTGCTCGCGTCTCCATGCTCCATTCAATCTTGATTCCGCGCTTGATGATTTCTTCAGAGATTTCAAGCGCGCGCTTCTTGCTCTGGGTGTACATGATGTCGCGGAAGACCAGGCTCTTAACGCCGTACTTTTTCTGAAGGTATTCAATTTCATCGCAAACATTTTTCGCGCTGCGGCGGCGCCATTTTTCTGTTTGAGTGACCATGTAAGGGCAATAACTGCAGTCAAAAGAACATCCGCGGCTGGTCAAAATGGAGAGCGTGGGTTTTTTGTTCAGGACCGGGAAATAGCCGTACCGCGGTACCGGAAATCCGTCCCAGTCAGGAAAAGGCAGGGACTCGAGGTCAACAATCAGGGGGCTTTCGATGACACCTTTAAGGTCCGCAAAGGCCATCTCCCCTTTGGCGATCTTGATGGTTGCCGCCTCAGGTTCTCCCTTGATAACGAAGTCTGCTTCTTCCAGGAAAATTTCGGGCCGGGCCGTGGCAAATGCATTAATGAAGCCGATTTTGCGTCCCTGCCTGCGAATGCCGCGGACAAAAGCCAGCTCTTCATCATAGCCTACAATTGAAGAAGCCATAATGACGAGGTCTTCATCTCCGGTAGGAGTAGAATCGTAAAAAGTAACGGTATGGCCGTTTTGGCGGAAGATAGCAGTCATATAGCCGAAATGAACAACCGGCACGTCCACCTGGCTGCGCTTGGCAAAGGCGTAAAGTGTGGAGATCATGCCTTCTCCGTGGGAGGCATTTCCGAAAGTTCCGGCCTTGTCTTTATTGTTACAGCCGGCAGCGGTTTCTTTAAGGTCAATCAGGGCTATTTTCATAAAATTTTGTAGAGCGTGTAGCTGGTTGTTATCCCTTCTTCATCCGTAAACTGATAAGTGTAAAGGGAATTCAAAACAGGGGCAAGCTGATTTTCGGCTGTTTCTATAAACACTGGCACACGAAGCGGTTCGAGACCGGTAGTTTGCGGACTGTCTTCCTGTCGTGTCGCGCGTAAAATGTGACTGAATCCCCTGCTTTTTAAATTTTTAATAACGTCCTGTGGGTTTGCCGCGCCTTTCCAGTAAATGTCCCCCATTCCAGCCAGCGCTGCTTCCCGGGTCATACTGCGTTGAAAGTAAAACAT
The DNA here is from genome assembly GCA_964553835.1 of uncultured bacterium. Taxonomy (GTDB): domain Bacteria; phylum Omnitrophota; class Omnitrophia; order Omnitrophales; family Aquincolibacteriaceae; genus CAYLPP01. The sequence continues at coordinate 399 of CAZKMJ010000236.1, read as the reverse complement.
ATGGGTTTCATCCGCGCTCAGAATTTTCGCGTCCGCTGGAAGATTCGCATTTACATATCGGGCCATCTCATAGCTGCGTTCATAGCGCTTTAAATAAACTTCGCGGTCCTGCAAGCCAAAGCTGGTGGTGAAGTCGCGGCGAGCGTGGTAGACCGCCAGGCCTGTTTGCAGCGCAATAACAAAAAGGAAAAGTACCCGGAAAATCCGCGCGGCCCATCCTGTGCTCAAGGCTTCAAAGCCCACTCCGATTAACACGGCCATGACAGGAAGCACCGGAAGCAGAAAGCGCAAGCTTTGGCCCAGCAGAAACCAGGCCGCGAGGAAAAGTCCTGAGTAGACCCAGAACCAGGCTGTGACGGGATGTTTTTTAAGGCCGAGTAATGCCGCGGGCAGGAATGC
>CAZKMJ010000235.1:0-3041 GCA_964553835.1 uncultured bacterium | reverse complement strand
GCAGGTCGACATCTCTCCATTCATTTTTTTTATTCTGGTCCCGATTTTGAGCGTGGTCAGCATGGCTCCCTCAATCGGTGGTCTTGGAGTGCGTGAAGCCGGTGTTATTTACCTGTTTGGCAAGTATATGTCCCATGAAAGAGCGCTTGCTTTATCCCTGCTTTTGGATATTCTGATTTACGGTTTCAGTATTATTTCCGGGATTGTTTATTCCATGCGCGGCGGCCTGAAATCCAAAGCGCTCGATGAGATGGAGGGTATGAAATGAGCATTGATCCTGAACTTCTTGAAATCCTGGCCTGTCCGGCCTGCAAATCACCGGTAGAATTCAAAGCTGAAAAAATTGTCTGCACAAAACCATCCTGTGGCCTTAAATTTCCTGTTCGAGACGGAATTCCCGTTATGCTGATTGATGAGGCGGAAAAATAATGGCTACAAAAGCTGCCAAAGCCCTGCGAATCCTTGTTATTCATGGCCCCAACCTGAACCTGCTGGGACAGAGGGAGAAGGGTATTTATGGCAGCCAGACCATGAAAGACATCGATACGGCGCTCCAGGCTGAAGCCAGGTCCTTGAAAGTCAGCCTCAAGATCATGCAGTCGAACCATGAAGGGAAAATCGTGGACTTGATTGGTAAGGCGGGCAAGAACTTCGATGGAATTCTGATCAATCCGGCTGCCTATACCCACACCAGCGTGGCGGTCCGGGACGCTTTGCTTGCATGCGCGCTGCCAGCGGTGGAGGTCCACCTTTCAAACATCTATAAAAGAGAAGAATTCCGCCAGCATTCCATGACTGCGCCAGCTTGCGTGGGGCAAGTAGCAGGATTTGGGATGCAGAGTTATGTATTGGGGTTGCAGGGCCTGGTCGCCTCCATAAAAGGGGCCCCGAAGCGTTAAAAAGTGGGAAATGACCGATTGACGAAAGTCGGGTTTTAGAGTTTAATACACGGATACCTATCTGCTGTTGCTTAACAGCTTTATGCTTTGAGGAGAGGCAATGAATATTAAGGAGCTTAAAGAGCTTTTGCAGTTAATGGCTGACCATGGCCTTTATGAAATTGAACTGGAAAAAGACGGTACCAAGGTCAAGTTGAGGAAGGGTTCCGGCGCAAAGTACTCTGCTGAAGGCGAGGGGATGCAGATGATGATCCCGATGCCCTCCCATCACGCTGCCCCGGCCGCTGCAGCCGCATCTCCCGCAGCCCCCAAAGCTGTCGATAATCCTAATGTTGTGGCTGTTAAGTCGCCGATGGTGGGGACTTTTTATGCGTCTCCCGCACCGGATCAGCCCGCGTACACCACGCCGGGCAGGAAGGTCAAGGAAGGCGACGTGCTTTGTATCGTTGAAGCTATGAAGCTCATGAACGAAATCAAGTGCGAAGTCAGCGGTACCGTGACCGAAGTCCTTGTGAAAAATGGCCAGCCGGTCGAGTTTGACCAGCCCCTTTTCAAAATTCAAAAAGGCTGAGGTCTTTTACATATAATGTTTTCCAAGATTTTGATTGCGAACCGCGGGGAAGTCGCAGTCCGCATCATCCGTGCCTGCCGTGAAATGGGGATACAGTCCGTAGTTGTTTTTTCAAAAGCGGACAGAGAATCACTTCCGGTACAGCTTGCGGATGAAGCTATCTGCATTGGCGAAGCGCCTTCATCCGAAAGTTATTTAAATATTCCCGCCCTCATTTCCGCTGCCGAAATCGCTGACGTTGAAGCTATTCATCCCGGCTACGGGTTCCTTGCGGAAAACGCGCATTTTGCTGAGATATGCGAGTCCTGCCAGATCAAATTCATCGGTCCCAGGCCAGAAAGTATCCGGCTTGCTGGCGATAAATCCGTCGCGCGAATGGAAATGGAAAAGGCTGGTGTTCCCATTATTCCTGGCAGCAAGGGAGCGGTTAAAAATCAGGAAGAGGCCCTGCGACTTGCCAAAAAATTTGGATACCCGGTGGTTTGCAAGGCTGCGGCAGGCGGCGGTGGCAAGGGGATCAAGGTTGCCCACAATGACGGCAAGCTGATCAGCGCTTTCCTGACCGCCCAGGCGGAGGCTGAGGCGGCCTTTGGAAACCGTGAAATTTACATTGAGAAATACCTGAAAGAGCCGAGACATATAGAAGTGCAGATTATGGCGGACAGTAAGGGGAATATCGTCCATTTGGGCGAACGTGACTGTTCAGTTCAGCGCAGGCATCAAAAGCTGATCGAAGAATCGCCCGCGCCTGGTTTCAGCTCGAAACTGCGCCGCAAGATTGGTGAGGCGGCCATCAAGGCTGCAAAAGCTTTCAAATATGAAAACGCCGGTACTATCGAATTTCTGGTGGATGGCGAGGACAATTTTTACTTTATGGAAATGAACACAAGGCTCCAGGTTGAGCACCCGGTGACAGAGCTTGTGACAGGTATCGATATCGTCAAGGAGCAGATCCTGGTCGCGGCAGGGGAAAAGCTGAGCTTCACCCAGGACAAACTGGAATTCCGTGGGCACGCCATTGAATGCCGTATCAATGCTGAAGACCCGGACAATCAGTTCATGCCGTCACCCGGTAAAATTGAAACCTGGATCACGCCAGGTGGCCCCAAGGTCCGCATCGACAGCCATGCTTACGCAGGTTATCGCATTCCTCCTTATTATGACTCCATGATCGCGAAATTTATTGTCCATGGCAAGGACAGGCAGGAAGCTATCAACATCATGCTTCGCGCTTTGAAGGAAACCCGGGTCGGTCCCGTCAAAACAACGATTCCGCTGCACGAAAAAGTGCTTAAAAACCCGCGTTTCCGCCAGGGTGCGGTATCCACGAATTTCATTGATACTCAGTTCGCGGCGGGTAAAATAGACGGAATGGAAGAAAAGAAGGCGGCGGGTTGATGAAGGCTTTAAATCTTTTTGCGCAGGTGTTCACGATTTTCGCGTTTCTGACTATCGGAAGCCTGCTGCTCATTGTTTCTTTTCATATTCTTGTGCTGGATGATGCCATCACGCAGATCAGCGCTATTTATGACAGCTCTTTCCAGTCTTTTCAGGCGGGTCTTGTGGGTCTC
>CAZKMJ010000234.1:0-3046 GCA_964553835.1 uncultured bacterium | reverse complement strand
TGATGGGAAAGCAGGGAAAAGTCAATGAAGCCATCCGGGAATTCACGGGTATCGTCGAGCGAGAACCTGGTAATGCCAAAGCTTTTTACAACCGCGGAGTTTTGCTTTACCGCAAAGGTGAATTGAACGCCGCTGTTTCAGATTATTCCAGAGCTCTTTCCCTGAAACCCGATTATTACCAGGCACTTTTTAACCGCGCTACCCTTTTGCTGCAAAAAGGAGATTTCAAAGCTGCTATCGCCGACTTCACCCGAGCTATTACTTTGCGCCCGGAAATCAAGGATGCGTATTTCAACCGCGCCGCTGCTTACAAGGAAACTGGAGAGCTTGAAAAAGCTGGGGCTGACTACAGCACGATTCTGGAAAAAGACCCAAATAACGCGGAGGCACTTCATAGCCGCGCGCTTATCCGTTTTCTGCAAAATGATATTGAAGGCACGGTGCAGGACTATACCCGCTCGCTTAATACCCGGACCTCCAAAATCCCCCGGTAATTTCCATACCCGCCCCGCCGGTTTCCGGCTAAAATACCCACTCCATGATTACCCTGCGTTCCCTTACCCTTAAAACCAATATTATCCAATCGCCCATGGCGGGGTGCACCGACCTTGCTTTCAGGCTAGTGGCCCGTGAGTACGGCATGGAGTTCGCTTTCCTGGAAATGGTGTCGGCCGACGCGCTGGTGCGCAAAAATGACAGGACCCTGGACCTTTTGAAAACAGTGGAAAAGGACAGGCCTCTTGGGGCACAGCTGGTTGGGTGCAATCCGGAAACCATGGGCGAGGCAGCGGCCATGATTGAAGAAATGGGTTTTGACTTGCTCGACATCAACTGCGGCTGTCCTGTCCCCAAGATTACAGCGCCCGGCGGTGGTTCCGCGCTTCTGGTCGAGCCGGAGAAAACGAAAAAAATTTTTGAGAATGTTGTCAAAAACGTAAAAAAAATTCCGGTCACGGTCAAGATGCGCAAAGGTTTCGCGGATGAATCTGGCAGCGAGGCTGTGCGCATTGCTAAAATTGCGGAAGACGCCGGCCTTTGCGCGGTCACGGTGCATGGCCGCACTCGCGTGCAGGGTTATACAGGCAAAGCGGACTGGAGCTCCATTCGCAAGGTCAAGGAAGCGCTGAAAATCCCGGTATTTGGCAATGGCGACGTGAACAGCCCGGAAGACGCCAAAAGAATGATGGAAACCACTGGCTGCGACGGCGTTATGATCGGCCGCGGCGGGCTGGGCAATCCCTGGATTTATGAATCCATTGATTCAGCTCTGAACGGCAAGGAAGCGGCACCCCTGCCTTCTATTGAAGAACGCAAGCAGGCGGCGCTGAAGCATTTGAAACTTGAAGTTGAGACCGAAGGCGAGAAAATGGCCGTTCTGAAATTTCGCCGCATCGCATGCTGGTATTTAAAAGACGCGCCTGGCAGCGCGGAATTCCGCATGAAGGTCCAGACCTTGAATACCGAAGCGGAAATGCGAAATGTCATAGAAAGTTTCGGCATGCAATAACCCTTGCGCGAGGAATTCCTTTCGCCGCGGCAAGGCCGTATTTGCACATCGGTGCAAATACAGGAAATTATTGAGAGGTTCGGCGGAGCACAAAGCGCTCCCTGAACTCCGGAAACATTTCCGGAAGATTTCTTTCCAGGCATTCCGCCCAAACCCCGTTTAATTTTGCGTTCGGGTGCCCATCGCCCTTAATCCGGGTGTCCTGCAACCTGCCCGAAACTGTGCAATCCGCGAATGGTATATTTTCCCTTTCCAGAAAATGCGTATAACCCTCACCCAGCTCGGGCCCGCCCTCAAGCACTACCACGCCAAAAGGGACCTTTTTTTCTGCGCATAGACGTGCCATTTCCAGCGTCAGATTCTGGGCCACTGCCTCCGCGTTAAAAGGCCCCGTCTCCCATGTGGCATCATAAAACTTTTCTTTTATAAACCGTATCAGGCAGAGCTTTTTTTCAAAAGGCCAGGCCGGATAAGCTGTGGGTGGAAATTTTTTTAATTCCCCGTTTTTCAGGCGGCAAAAGGGTGCAGCAGCGCAGTTTTTTTCTCCCATCATGCCTTTGAGCCAGGCCGGAGAGCCTACATTGCGGATATCATGGCCTTCTATCCAGAAATAAAGGACTGCTTTTGGAATTTCCTTATTTTCACGAAAGTATTTTTCCAGAAGCAAAAAGGACTGATAAGCCCCATAACCAGAAGTCCCAAAATTTAAAAAATCAAACGCTGGAAATTGCTTTTGAACCTGGTAAAGAAATGTTTCGTTATCGGAAAGCCCCCAGCCAAAAAGATAGGAGCAGCCTAATGAAAGTATGCGCGGCCTGGCTTGACCGCCAGCACCGGTTGTTCGCGCACCTTCAGACCTGATCACGAGGTTCTTATGCTCCCCGCCCGGAAGATAGACATAATCTGCGTAAGAACCCGGCTTGAGCTTCCAGCCCAGCACAAGGTCCGGCTCATGAAGCACATAACGGGGAAAGCTGTGCGGATCCTCTGGTGTGGAATGTTTAAGACGGAGGCCAACCTCCAGAATACCAGCGGTTAGCAAAAGAGAAACGAAAACAAGAAGAAGTTTGGTAAGAAAAGACTTCAATTGACGAAACTGCTGATCAGCTTGTCTTTTTCGGCTCTGGAAAGGCCTTTGATCGCGCATTCGCGCACCATAGCAGCAACCCGGTTACGGCATTTTTCTGAATAAACCATAGCAAGGGGAAGGCGGGACCGTGTGTATTTTGCACCGCGGCCTTTGGAGTGCATTTCGACTCGGCTGTCCAGGTCATGGGTGATGCCCGTGTAAAGCGAGCCATCTACGCATTGAAGAATGTAAAGAAACCACTTCTCTTTTGAGCGTTTTTTCGCGGTTTTTTCCTTTTCCTTCATGCGCGTGATCATGCGCTTCATTTTGGAATGCATCAGGATTTCTTTTTTTGCTCAGCCGCCCGCGCCGCTTCAACAAATGGATTGCGAGGAATCTGATCCATGTCAGAAGCAAGCTGCCGGGCATAATCCTGCGCGCCCTGCTTTGAAAGCATGTACGCCACCGTG
>CAZKMJ010000233.1:0-3048 GCA_964553835.1 uncultured bacterium | reverse complement strand
AGAAGGGATTGGTTTCATTAAAGTGACTCATTAAATGGGGCTAATTCAATATCGGCCTTTAGTGCTCGATATTTGAATCAATTCAATGGGGCGGGGTATCAGCCTAATTTTGAAATGCGGAGTCAGGATTAAAGCGAAAAGCACTAAAAAAAGCCGGCACCCCATCGTGGCCGACTTTCGTAACTGGTTATTATTTGGAAGCGTGTAATAATGAGAGACAGAAAAGCGGCGAATGACAAACCATACACCGTCATGTTCAACCATACATTTATTTTCGCGCGTTGTATTCTGCTTTGGAACCCTCTAAAAAGAGAGTGATGAACGTCACATAATCCCATTTTGAGAAGGATTATAATATACTAGTAAATACTAGTAGAAAGGAGATTTGATATGATAAAGAAAATCACAGCATCTGAACTTAAGAACCTTCTGTCTGGTGGGGCCGTTGTGGAAGTTGTAGATGTCCGGGAGCCCGTCGAATTTCATTCTGAAAAATTGAAAGGCTCTAAAAATAAGCCGCTTTCCGCACTGGGTAAAACGGCAATTGATCTTTCCAAACACCAAAACATTTACCTTATGTGCCGCAGCGGAAACAGGGCTTCGCAGGCCGCTGAAAAACTTGAAAGCCTGGGTTATCAAAATGTTCTGGTGATCGAGGGTGGACTTGAAGAATGCAAGCGCGAGGGTATCGCCGTGGAAACGGGCCGCGCGAAAGTCTGGGCACTGGACCGCCAGGTGCGGTTTGCGGCCGGAGCGCTCGTGCTTCTCGGTATTTTTCTTTCATGGGCTTTGCATCCGGCTTTTATCGGTTTGTCGCTGTTTGTCGGTGCCGGGCTTGTGTTTTCTGGCGTCACTAATACATGCGGTATGGGCATGTTGCTGGCGAAAATGCCATGGAACCAGACAGGCCATGCTAGTTGTTCACTCAAAAATAACTAAAGAGATTTTATGACCCTGACTTTGGCGCTTTGTCTTGTCGTAGGACTTTCGCTCGGGCTTTTGGGCGCGGGTGGATCGATTCTGATTGTGCCCATTTTTGTTTATGCGGCAGGTATGAGTGCTAAAGAAGCGATTTCAATTTCGCTGGGCGTGGTTTCTGTGACCAGTTTTGTGGGCTCAATCTGGTATTTTACACGCGGATTTATCAATGGCCGGCTTGTTTTGATCTTTGCCGGTTTTGGTTCTTTAGGAGCTTTTCTGGGGGCCCGTTTGACTTATTTTCTCTCTCACCAGACCTTGCTTCTTATTTTCGGAATTATCATGACAGGGACTGGTTTGCTCATGCTGTTTAAAAAAGAGGGAGTGCTTGATGAAAGCGCCATGAAATGCCGGCCGGAATTCCTTCCCGCCATGCTGACAAGCGGCGCTATTGGCATTTTAACCGGTTTTCTGGGCGTGGGCGGCGGTTTTCTTCTTGTACCAGCCCTTTCATTGATGATGAGATGTAATATGAAATCCGCGATCGGGACTTCATTGCTCATTATTTCCGTAAATGCCATGGCGGGTTTTGCAGGGCATTTTTTTACAGAAGCCATTGATTGGCAGAAGGCAGGCGCTTTTTCTGGGGCCGCAGCGCTTGGGGCCATTATGGGCGGTTTTTGGGGAGAGAAGGCGTCAGTGAATTTTTTAAAAAAATCTTTCGCTCTTTTAATTATAGTCACAGGTGTTTTTGTGACCTCGCAGAATTTTCACTTTTAAGGAGGCTTTTATGGACTTTTTATTCCGTCAGTTAAATCCGCATTCCTGCCTGACCTATTTGATCGCAAACCCGCAGACCAAAGAAACTGTACTTGTGGATCCTGTGCTTGACCATGCTGCTGATTATTTAAAACTTTTGGAAACTGAAAAACTCAGGCTTGTAGCCGTGATTGATACACATACTCACGCGGATCATATTTCTGGCGCTCCGGCGCTGCTGGACCGTGTCCGCGCGGAATATGTCATGCACAAAAATGCTGCGGCTTCATGCCCCACAAAGCGAGTTTCGGACGGGGAAAAGCTCACTTTTGCCGGGATCCCGTTTACTTTTATCGAAACGCCCGGTCACACCCGCGACTCAATCTGCATTCTTCTTCCTGGAAAAATTCTGACTGGCGACGCGCTTTTTCTGGATGACGGTGGCGCGGGCCGCGATGATCTCCCGGGAGGCGATGCCGGAGCCCATTGGGACAGTTTTCAAAAACTCCTGGCATTGCCCGAAGACCTGATGGTTTATCCGGCTCATGAATACCGGCACCGCCAGCCTTCCACGTTGGGCCAGCAGAAAAAAAACAATCCGCATCTTCAGCATAAAACCCGGGAAGAGTACATTCGTTATTTTCAGGAATTAAAATTAGGGCCTGCTGATTGGATGAAAGATGTCCTTAAAGCCAATTATGCGTGTGCTCGCGATCCGAAAGCGGCTTGGATTCCTGTGGATGTGCCGGCTTGCGAGGTGAAGGGGACGATGGCGCACGGCGCCAATGACATTAAAGTTGAAGAAATTGCCCCTGAAGAGCTTTCCAGGAAAATGAATTCCGAAGAAAAAAATTTATTGCTCGATGTCCGCGACCCTGAGGAACTCAAGGGAGAATTCGGAAGCCTTCCAAACGCTGTTAATATTCCCGTGGCTGCGCTCAGTCATCATTTGAAAGATATTGAAGCCTGGAAAAATGGGTCTGTGATCACCATCTGCAAAGGGGGAGGCCGGGCGCACACGGCCGCGCAAATTCTCATTCAGGCAGGATTCAAAAACGTTAGAAAACTCTCCGGCGGAATGACGGCCTTCCGTAAAAATTTTCCCAAAAAATAAGTCGTTGCTGTTTATTCTCAAACTGTTTTGAGTGGCACAGCAAAGCCTTCGCCGCATTATAAAACTCCCCCGACGAGGCTGTGTCCGAACCCGATTCAAGCCTTAGTGTTGATAAAATAAACTACGAAAAGGTGCCGTTTCCAAAAGCGCAGGGCTCATTGCAGGAGAGCTGTAGAGAAGTTTCAAATAAAAAAGCCGGCACCCCAAAGGGCACCGGCTTTTTTAATGGCTCCCCCGCGTGGGCTCGAACCACGGAC
>CAZKMJ010000232.1:0-3057 GCA_964553835.1 uncultured bacterium | reverse complement strand
TTCAATGACGACTGGGACTGCTGCTACGGACTGCTGGTTTACCTGATGCACCTGCCCGTGCGCCAGCGCACCATTCCTGCGCTGCGGGAAGCCATGGACATCAAAGAGTTCATGAACAAAGTCCATCAGCGGCCGCTCGGGGTTTCTGGCATCGTTAAAATGCTGGGCCGTCACCCTGCTATCAAAATTGAAACTATCGAACGGATTTTCCAGGAAATTTACCTCGGCCCGGAACTTTTCCACAAACAAGAAAAAAAATATCCGGTTTACTGGAAAAAACGCGGCCTGATTCATTCCGAAAAACTGATTTTCAAAAAAGAAGTCCTGGAAAAATTGAAGGCCGCGGGCTTGAAGCTCGGCATCGCGACAGGCCGCCCGCGTTTCGAAGCAGAGTTCGCGCTAAAAGATTTCGGTGTTTTTCACCTTTTTGACGCCATGACAACCATGGATGAAGTTTACGCGGCGGAACAGAAACTTGGCCGCTCCCTGCGCAAGCCCAATCCGTGGTCTTTGCTTGAAACCGCCAAAAAGCTGGGCGAGAAAAAAGGCCTTCTATATTTGGGCGACCTGCCCGACGACATGCTGGCCGCCAAACACGCTCATGCGCACGCCGATTACAAATGCGTGGGCTTCCCCTCTTACGCGGCAGACCCCGAAGTGACCCTCAAGGAAATGCAGAAAATCCATCCGGATTTCATTATTAAAAAGCCGAAGCAGCTGCTGAAAATCGCGGGAATTAAGTAGAAGCCAGCACTTGCGCGCACGCGCAATTACCAGCAAACCACGACTCTAGGTAATTGTGCGTTTGCTAGGCATGTACGGCTTTTTTCAAAAGCCGTGTACCGAGGAAAATCAGAAGGATGTTGGGTACCCAGTAGGCAATAATGGGAGGCACCAGCCCCTGCATGGAAACCGTTTTGGCACCCACGAAAAGAATGTAATAAAGACTGGCCGCGGCCATTGAAATTCCAAAACTGACCACAATTTCCCCGCGGTGCACCAGCATGGCAATGGGGATCCCCAGGAAAACAAAAATAAAGCAGCCCAGCGGGAACGCGATACGGTGATGGAAAGCGCTCCACACGTCACGCCGCTCTTTTTTGCTCAGGTTCTTGGTGTTAGACGCCCGCACCAGCAGCTCGGCCAGTGTGTATTCCCTCATTTTCTTTTTCATCAGCCGGATATCTTCGTTGCCGATGGTGGGAAATTCATAGGTCTTGAATTGAATAGACTGCACGCTGGAATTTTCCGCGTCCGAAATGCTTCCGTCATAAAGCTTGATTGTCATTTCTGACTTGTCGGAGCTTGAAACAATCTCTCCCCGTTCGGCCATGATGCTGCGAACCGGCTTGTCCTGCCCCTCATTTTCATAAGCAACGATTTCATGCATCTCATTGCCGTTCATTTCCTTGGTCAGAAACACCACATTGTCGCTGATTTTAACAAAACGGCCCGGCTCAATAATTGCGGCCGGATGGCGGATCAACATGGACTTGCTGACCTTGCGGAAAGCATAGCCGCTGCTTGTAGCAACCTGGTCGTTGAACACAAACATGACAAAGCTCAGTGCCAGCGCGGCCAGAAGGGCCGGAGCCATAATGGTGATAGGATTCACGCCCGAAGCCTTCATGGCACGGATTTCATTGTTCTGCGAAAGATTGCCAAACACGATGATCACAGCCGTGAGCAAGCTCATGGGCACGGTGTAGCTGATCATTTCAGGGAGCGCGAGAACCAGCACATAAAGCGTGTCGATCAGCGGAATGCCGCGCCCAATGATAAAGTCCGCCGCGCGCGCCAGATAGCCGGCCAGGAAAATGAAGCTGAGTGTGGTGGTGCCCACCACAAACGGCAGCCAGATTTCCTGAAGAACGTATCGCTGGAGGATTTTCATCAGCCTGTGTTCCTAAGCCCGTGCGCGACACCGTTAATAGAAAGCAGGACCGCCCTCTCCAGCGCCTCGCGCTGTTTGGGGTCCTGGCGCCGGAGCTTGCGCAGCAGGATGACCTGCGCGTAGCTCAACGGATCAATGTAAGGGTTGCGCAGCTGGATGGAATGCTGCAACGTGTAGGAATTTTCCAGAATTTCCTTCTGTTTGGTGATTTCCAGAATAGCGCGGACTGTCATGTCCCATTCCGAAGTGATCATCTTGAAAAACTTGTCCCGCAGGTTGTCTTTCTGCACCAGGCTGGCGTACTGCCGTGAAATATGCATGTCCGCTTTTTGCGTGCTCATTTGCATGAAATCAACAATGGCGCGGAAAAACGGCCATTCATTGTACATTTCCTGAAGCACGGAAAGGCCGGTCATGGGGTTAAGCGAAAGATAATGGTCCACTGCCGAGCCGAAACCATACCAGCCCGGAACGGTCTGGCGGCTCTGCATCCAGCTAAACACCCACGGAATGGCGCGCAGGTCGTTGATGCTGCCCGCTTCTTTGCGGCGCGCAGGTCTTGAGCCGATGTTCAAACGCGAAATTTCATCAATGGGCGTGGACTGCGCGTAATATTCGAAAAAGTTTTCCTGGTCGACAAGCGTCCGGTAAGTTTTAAAAGCTGTTTCGCCAAGGTCCTGCATGACAAATTCCCAGCGTTTGAGCTTTGGGCCCAGCGGTTCGCTTAAAACCGAGGTGGCAAGCACGGCGGAAAGCACCAGTTCGATATTGCGCTCCGCGATAATCGGATTGGAATATTTGGTGGAGACCACTTCACCCTGCTCCGTGATCTTGATGCGGCCATTAATGGTGTCCTGAGGCTGCGCCATGATGGCCTGGTTGGTCGGGCCTCCACCACGGCCGATGGTGCCGCCGCGGCCGTGGAACAAAGTCTGCTTGATGCCATATTTCGAGGCTGTTTCAGTTAGCTCCTTCTGAGCTTCATAAAGATACCAGTTGGAAGCCAGAAAACCGCCGTCCTTGTTGGAGTCGGAATAGCCCAGCATGATTTCCTGCGACTGCCCGAAACGCGCCAGGTATTGTTTGTAGGCCGGGTCCGTGTAAAGCCCCGCCATAACTTTGGAGCAGTTCTTCAGGTCCTGGATGGTTTCAAAAAGAGGAAC
>CAZKMJ010000231.1:0-3097 GCA_964553835.1 uncultured bacterium | reverse complement strand
TTCGAATTTCAAAATTTCTCCGGATGCTATTCACGCGGTTTCCGGCGAGCTCGCGCACCGGTACAAAGTTCTGCCACTTATGAAAATCGGGGACTCGCTGAACGTTGCCATGGTCAATCCCACGGACATTAGCGCGATTGATCACTTGATCCAGAAAAGCCATTGCAAGATTGACGCTTGCCTCGGCGCGCTGGATGACATTGAGTCTGCGCTGACACAGTATTACGGCTCCGGCGACGCCGTTTCCAGCCTGATGGAAAGTTTGAGCCGTGAGCGAAGCCGCCGGACAAAAACCGCGCCCGCGCCGCAGTCTTCCGCCAAAACGATTGGCCGTTCTAAAAGTAACAGTCCTGATTCCGTTATTTCCCTTGTTGATTTGATCATCCGCCAGGCATACGAAGAGGGCGCGAGTGATATCCATGTGGAACCGGAAGAGCGGATGCTTCGCGTGCGCTACCGTGTGGACGGTGTCCTTCACGAAGCCTCGAGCGCGCCCAAGGAATTGGAATCTGAAATTATTTCCCGCATCAAAATTCTTTCCCAGATGGACATCGCGGAAACCCGTGTGCCGCAGGATGGGCGCATTAAAATGGCTTTTGACGGCAAGGACATTGACATGCGTGTTTCGTCCATCCCGACCGTGTACGGCGAAAACCTGGTCATCCGTCTTCTGAAAGATTCACACCAGGTACCCACTCTGGAATCGCTCGGCATGAGCCAGGAAATGCGCAAATCATTTGAGTCCATGATCCATGCCGCTTACGGCATGATCCTGGAAACCGGCCCAACGGGTTCCGGTAAAACCACCACCCTTTATGCAGCACTCAACACCATCAATTCTGTGGAGCGCAACATCATCACTATCGAAGATCCCGTGGAATACAAACTGCCCATGATCCGCCAGACGCAGGTCAATGCCAAAGCGGGGTTGCACTTTTCGACTGCTCTGCGTTCAATCCTTCGCCAGGACCCGGACGTAATTATGGTGGGGGAAATACGCGACCGTGAGACGGCCGAGATCGCGATCCAGGCCGCTTTGACGGGACATCTGGTGTTCAGCACCCTGCACACCAACAGCGCGGCAACAGTCATGACAAGACTTGCTGACATGAAAGTCGAACCTTTTCTGATTGCTTCATCGATCATTGGTGCTGTTTCCCAGCGCCTGGTGCGGAGACTCTGTGACAACTGCCGTGAAGAAGACCCCAAGCCTTCGGATGCTTTGCTCAAGGCGCTGCAGGTGCCAGAAGGCCAGAAGGTCAAATCATTTCGTGCGCGCGGCTGTCATCAATGCCGCCAGTCGGGCTACAAGGGCCGCATCGGAATTTTTGAAATCCTGAAAATGACGGATGGTATCCGGAAAAAAATTACTTCGGGATGCGATTTTATGGAAATCGAGCAGGAAGCGCGCAGGACAGGGTTTAAGACCATGCGTGAGGACGGGCTGGAAAAAATTTCGAAAGGCATGACGAGCCTTGAAGAAGTGGTCAAGGCCGTGAGTATGGGGTGATTGAGTGAACTTTCAGTATAAGATCCGCACCGCGGATGGAAAAGTCGTGACGGGCACGAGAGAATCGTCGAACCGCAATTCCGCCATTCAGGAACTGCGTGACGACGGCTATCAACCCATCGCGGTCATTCCAATAGGGACCGCTGCTGAAAAGTCACGCCGTTCAGCAGGTCCGAAGAAAAACATGGGGGAGATTGTGCTGTTCGGCTCGGTCAAGGCCGAAGACGTTCTGGTCTTTACGCGTGACCTGATCAGCATTGTGCATTCCGGCATTCCGCTTCTGGGCGGCCTGGAAGACGCGGCCGCGCAGGTCAGAAATGTTTATTTCCGTCAGATTCTCGAACAGGTCCTTGCGGACGTGACCGGGGGGTTGAAACTTTCAGATGCCTTCGGCAAGCACCCCAAGGTCTTTTCCGAGTTTTACGTCAACACCATTCGTGCTGGCGAAGATTCGGGCCGTCTTGAAGAAATTGTGGAACGCCTGGCCAGGAGCATGGAAAAAGAAATTGAAACTAATGCTCTGATCAAGAACGCCATCCGTTATCCCATGATTGTGCTTGGATTTTTAATCGCCGCTTTTACGCTGATTACACTTGTGGTCATTCCTAAAATCGCCAAGGTTTTTGAGCAGTTCGGCACCGACCTGCCGCTGCCCACCAAAATTTTGATCCGGGTTGGGGATTTCGCGCAGCAGAACGGCCTTTTAATCCTGGCCGGTCTTGCGGGTCTCACGGTTTTTCTGTTTCTTTACAACAAGACAAAGCAGGGTGCTTATGTACTGGATTCACTGAAGTTTAAAGTCCCGGTCCTGGGTGAGCTGTTCAAGAAAATGGCCATGTCCAGGTTCACGAGTACGCTGCAAAGCCTTTATGCCAGCGGCCTCATGCTCCCGGAAGCGCTTGATATCAGCGCGCGTATTTCCAAAAGCCCGGTGCTGCGAGCGGCGCTGGAGGATGTAGCGAACGGATTGCGCCGGGGCAAAAAAATGTCCGATATGATTTTTGCCAATACTCTTTTCCCGCCGCTTGTGGTGCGCATGATCCATACCGGCGAAAAAACCGGTTCGCTTGAAAATATGCTTGGAGAAATCACCCGGCACTATGACCGGGAAATTGATTACACCACCAAGTCGCTCACCACGCTGATCGAACCAATTTTGACGGTGTGTCTGAGTGTCATGGTGCTGATGCTGGCCCTTGGCGTTTTCATGCCCATGTGGAATGTCATGAAACTTTTTAAACATTAAAAGGAGAATACTAGAATGAACCAGAAAGGTTTTACACTCATCGAACTTGTGATGGTTATTGTGATTCTCGCGATCCTGGGCGCTGTTGCCATTCCGCAGTATGTGGATCTGCGCGGGGAAGCGCAGCTGGCCAATGAAGCGGGGGTGGCGGGCGGTGTGCGTGCCGGCATCCTGACGTTCTTCATCGATCCGGCCCGCGGCAATCGCACCAACTATCCGGCGACGCTGGATGGTATTGCGGCCCCGGCGGCTGGTTCGACGCCTTGCACAACGGCGGCGGCTTGCTTCACCAACGTCCTGGCCCAGGGGCGGCCCGGCGCGCCCCCGGCCGCACCCGCGGG
>CAZKMJ010000230.1:0-3131 GCA_964553835.1 uncultured bacterium | reverse complement strand
GGTCATCATGGTTACGGCTCTTGAAACACGGGAAAAAATTGAAGAGGCCATTCGTTTAGGCGCGGACAATTACATCACCAAGCCGCTTTCCCTTGAATACCTCGAAAAAGACGTCCAGGAAAAAATCGCTCATCTCGCCTGAGGCCGCATGAGTCTTTCAAGCGTTGACTATCAAAAGACCCTGAGGGACATCGCGCAGAGCATGGTGCGTTTGCACCGGCCCCAGCGCCTTTTGAAGCTGATCACGCGGCTGATCGACAAGCAGTTTTCCCTGACGCACACTTCTTTCCTGATCGCGGAACAGAAAAACGATCGCTTCGTTTTCTATGATTCCAAAGGCCAGAGCCGCTTTCCGGTACGCTTGCTCAAATTGGAACTCGATAATCCGCTGGCCATGTTTTTTCAGAGGCAGGGCCGCCATTCCGTGGATTCCCTGACCACGTCTGAGCTCAAGAAGCGAATCGATGACAATCCGGACTCCGGCGGGCCGTTTGAGAAAATCCTGAAAATCATGACGGACTTCAAAGTCGAGCTCGCGGTGCCGTGCTTTTACAAAAAAGAACTGCTCGGCCTGCTGCTGATGGGTCCCAAAAAAGACGCGACCGCTTTCAAACCCGGCGAAATTTCCTTTTTCCAGATCCTGGCGCAGGACTGCTCCATGGCTTTGAAGACCAGCGAGTACCATCATGCCCTGATGGAGAAGAATAAAATCCTGGAAGAGCAGATTGACCAGATCCAGGTCATGCGCAAAAAAGAGCGTGAGGTATACGAGCAGATCATGCGCTGCCTGGCGCAGGAAGTGCACGCCAAGGATGCTTACACGTTTGGCCATGTCAGCCAGGTGGAGCGGCTGGGCATCATGACGGCCAAGGAAATGGGCATGGACCTTGAAGGCAGGCAGGGGCAGATCCTTTCAGCCGGCCTGATCCTGCACGACGTGGGCAAAATCGGCATTCCCGATGAAATCCTGAAAAAGCCGGCGGCTTTGACGGACGCTGAATGGAAAATTATGCGCACCCATCCTGAAAAAGGCGCCCGCATTCTTAAACCGCTTACCGACTTTAAAGAAGTCATGGAAATTGTGCTGAGCCACCACGAAAACTGGGACGGTTCCGGCTATCCGCGCGGGTTAAAAGGCGAGGATATTCCATTCGAGGCCCGGATTGTGGCGGTGGTTGACGCGTTTCATGCCATGGTTTCCACGCGCACCTACAGCCGCGGCAAAAGCGTGGAACATGCCATTGATGAACTCGAAAAGAACGCTGGTAAGCAGTTTGACCCCAAAATTGTGAAGGCTTTTCTGACTGCCCTGAAGCGTGAAATGCGCAAAAGGGGAGTCGGTTTTTTCCGCGACGAAGACGATATTCCTTCCCACGCGGCCTAGGGAAAATACTTGCTTTAGGCTTCCTGCCTGATATAATCTTGCTTCTTCAAGAGGGGTTATGAGCACTGAGAAAAAGATGGACAAGAAAGAGCTGGAAAAGTTCAAGAAACTGCTGGAAGACATCCGCAGCAAGATCGCGGGCGACCTTAAGCACCTTGAAAATGAATCCCTGAACATGAACCAGAGGGACGCTTCCGGCGACCTTTCAGGTTATTCCTTCCACATGGCTGACATGGCCACGGACAATTTTGACCGTGAGTTCAACCTCGGCCTTGCCTCGAACGAACAGCAAACTCTGAACGCGATCGATGTTGCCCTGCGCAAGATCACGGATGGTACTTACGGTATCTGCGAATCATGCGACAAACAGATCGCCATCAAAAGACTGACGGCCCTGCCTTACGGCAAACTGTGCATCAAATGCCAAGAGACCGAGGAGAAGAACAAACGCCGCTCGTAGTCCTGTTTTGCCTGCTTGTCGTCTCGATCCTTTCCCTGGACCAGCTGACCAAGTTTTTCGCGCTCCATCATCTTGCTTCTGTCGATACAATCCCTGTTATTCCGGGCATTTTCCACCTGACTCTTGTCCATAACACAGGCATCGCGTTTGGCCTTTTTAACAATTCGCGAGTGCTATTGATGGCTGCTATTACGGTCAGCCTTGTTTTCATAACAATCTGGGGAGCTCGCGGCGCCAAAGACGGCGGCAGACCGCTTGAAACAGCAGCGCTCGGCCTGATCCTGGGCGGCGCGCTCGGCAACTGGGTCGACCGCATTTTCCGCGGCGCGGTCGTGGACTTTCTGGATTTTCGTATCTGGCCTGTTTTTAACCTCGGAGATTCCGCCATCACCATCGGCGTCTGCCTTTACATGTGGATGCTCCTTCGCAAAAAAGCATGAAGCCTATTCTTTTTTCCATCGGTAATTTTCATCTCTATTCTTTCGGGCTTATGATTTTCATTGGCCTTGTGCTTTGTCTTTTTCTGATGGAGCGCCAATCCCGGCGCGCCGGTTTTCCGCCTGGCGACATGGTGTTTGACCTTGTGTTTGTCGTGGTTTTTACAGGTTTTCTGGGCGGGCGCCTGGCGCATGTGCTTGAAAACCTTCCGCTTTATCTTGAAAACCCCCTGCAGATCTTTGCTGTCTGGGAAGGCGGGCTGACTTTTTATGGCGGCATGATAACCGCTTTCCTGGGGATCATCCTGTTCGCTCGCGCAAAAAAAATATCTGCCTGGAAAATTTTTGATTTTCTCATGCCTTATGTGGCGTTGACGCACGCTTTTGGCCGGCTGGGCTGTTTTTTAAACGGCTGCTGCGGCGGCAGGGTTTGTGATCTGCCATGGGCCGTGCGTTTTCCAGGCGAAGAATTTTCCGTTCATCCCACCCAGTTTTACGAGGCCGTGTGGGACACTCTTCTTTTTCTATTCCTGTACAGGCTGCAGAAGCAGGGGAAACAGCCTGAGGGCCGGGTCACCCTTCTTTATTTTTTCTTTTACGCCCTGGGCCGTTTTGGCGTGGAATTTTTCCGCGCGGGCAATCCATATTTTGGTCCGTTAACTTCCTATCAGTGGATCAGCCTTGCGGTCATGACGGCCGCGGCGGTCCTGTTTGCCGTACGTAAAGGAGTGAAAGTATGAAGGTGCGTGAACTCGAAGCCGGGCCCGTGGATGAAGGCAAACGCCTGGACGTTTATCTGGCGGAGGTGCTTTCCGAAAATTATTCCCGGTCGCAGATCAAGAAATGGATC
>CAZKMJ010000229.1:0-3182 GCA_964553835.1 uncultured bacterium | reverse complement strand
GTCCTGTCAGGTTTCCCTGACTTTCCATCAGGAAGAAGATGTTCTGCTTTGCCACTACTGCAATTACCGCAAAGACGTCACCTCAGCCTGCTCACAGTGCGGGGAGCAGGTCATGAAGTTCGCGGGCTTTGGCACCGAAAAAGTTGAAAGCGAAGTAGCAGCGCGGTTTCCGCAGGCCCGCATCGCCCGCCTGGACGCCGACAGCGTCAAGAAACGCGGCTCCCATGAAGACATTCTGGGTAAATTCCGGCGGCAGGAGATTGATATTTTGATTGGCACCCAGATGATCGCCAAAGGCTTTGATTTCCCGCACGTCACATTGGTAGGCGTGATTCTTGCGGACGTGGGCCTGAGCCTTCCAGATTTCCGGTCTTCCGAAAGAACTTTTCAGCTCATGACACAGGTCGCGGGTCGCGCGGGCAGGGGAAAATTGCCGGGCCGTGTCATCATCCAGACCTTTTCGCCGCTTCACGCAAGCATCCAGTGCGCCAAGGACCATGATTACCCGCGTTTTTACGCCAAGGAATCCGCGGAACGCGCGGAATTCCGCTATCCGCCTTTCTACCGCCTTGCCAATGTCATCATCCGTTCCAAGGACGAACAAAAGGCCTACACCTTCGGCCGAGCCGTAAGGGAAGCCCTGCAGGCCGCAAATCCCGGCGGAACAGAAATCATCGGACCGGCACCGCTGCCATTTTATAAATTGCGCGGACATTTCCGCTGGCACATTATGCTGAAATTCCCGCAAAGTGTGCAGAACCCGGTCAACCTTCGCAAAGTCCTCTACAGCTTGAAAAAACCGTCCGACGTCGCGTTCGCCATCGACGTTGACCCACTCAATATTCTGTAAAATGAAAATCAACCGCGTCTCGATTTTTATCCTCAACTACAACGGCATCGAGCTGATGCGCGAATGCCTGCCGACCCTTTCAGCGGCCGCGAAAAATTCACCCCGTCCAGTAAGGCTTGTCGTCATCGACAACCACAGCACGGACGGCAGCATGGAATTTGTCCGCAAGAACTTTCCGGATTTCGAAGTTTCGCTCGCGCCCGCTAATGATTTTTTATGTTCGTTTAATCCTTACGTACTGAAAGATTCCAGCGAACTGGTCCTTTTGCTGAACAATGACATCAAGGTGGAGCCGGATTTCCTTGCCCCCTTGATCCGGCTGTTCGAGGAAAAAGAGGATGCATTTATGGCCGGGCCCCTTTGCTGGGATTTTTCCAAAACGCGCTACGAAGGCGGTCTTTCCGTACTGACCAGAAAATGGGGGATGTGGGGCACCCATTCCATTCTTCCGGAAAATTACAAAAACAAAGCAAATCTTAAAACCGCGAGCATGGGCGCGGCGCTGGCCATCCGCCGCGACCGCTTTCTGGAGCTCGGCGGCTATGATTTACTTTATCTTCCCGGCATCCTGGAAGATCTGGACCTTTGCTTCCGCGGGTGGAAGCGGGGCTGGAAAGGTTATTTCGTCCCGGACAGCGTAATTTACCACAAGGGCCAGGCAAGTTTCGCGCCGGCCTTCGGTAATTATAAAATGCGCAAGCTGGCCAGCAGGAACACCTTTCTCTTTATCTGGAAAAACATCTCAAATCCATTGTTTCTCACCGAACATATCATTTTTATTCTCCCACGCCTTGCGTTCGCGCTCCTGCGTGGAGATTTCGGTTTTGCGGCTGGTTTCTTTGAAGCCCTTGGGAAATTACCGCAGGTCATGGAACGGCGGGGACCCGCGCTGCGGCCAGCCGTGATTTCAGATGCCATGGTCCTGAGCATGTTTAAAGGAAACGACTATCAATGAAATTGAGCGCGGCCATCATCGCCTATAATGAGGAAAGCAAACTGGCTGACTGCCTGCGATCGATCGATTTTGTGGACGAAATCGTGCTGGTCGATTCCGGAAGCTCGGACAAAACCGTTTCAATCGCGGAACAATTCAAGGCGCGCGTGGCCCAACGCAAGCTGGATGATTTCTCCTCCCAGAAAAATTACGCCATCAGCCTGACTCAAGGTGAATGGATTTTTCTGATCGATGCCGACGAGCGTGTGACGCCGGAGCTGAAAGAATCTATTTTAAAAGCCGTCAAAGCTCCCGGAAAATTCAGCGCGTTCAAGATGACCCGCCTCAACCATATTTTCGGACGCACCCTTAAACACGGCGCCAGCGGCCATGACCAGCCTGTCCGCCTGCTCAAAAAAGGAGCGGGCCAATACCATGGCCTTGTCCACGAAGAGCTGAAAATCAACGGGGAGACAGGAACGCTGCAAGGCACCATGATTCACATCACGTCCCAGACCCTTAAAGATTATTTTGCAAAATTCGAGAAATACACTACTCTGGACGCCCGGGAACGTCTGCGGCGGAATTGGAAAAAGCCTTCGCTTTTCAATCTTCTATTCCGGCCGTTCCTTGAATTCTTTTACTTTTATATTTTACGGCTGGGTTTTCTGGATGGCTGGGCAGGGTTTCAGTACCAGTGGCTTTCGTCCTATTACAAATACACCTGTTACGCTAAAGCGAGGCACTATTTTGAAAGCAACTCCAAAATCTGATAAAAGTCTTTTCCAGCGGCTGCTTCCCAATATCGGCCTGAGCCTTTTCGCATTAATATTGAGTATCGTTGCAGCTGAATTGATTCTCCATTTTTTCCTTCCGGCCCCGGTGCCAGGCAATGTGACCATCCACCAGCTAAGCACGGACCCGCTTCTTCTGTATGAACCCAGACCCAATGCTTATGCTTTCTACGACGGTGTGCCGCACCGTGTGAACTCGGATGGTTTCCGCGATAACGATTTCGCCATTGAAAAAACCGAAGGCGTCAAACGGATAGCATTTATCGGCGACTCCATTGTTTATGGCTACGGAGTTACAAGGACGCACTCTGTTCCAAAGCAGTTACAGCAAGTTTTTGAAAAGGAAGGGAAGAAATTCGAAGTCATGAATTTCGGCGTTTCCGGCTACGATACCGAACAAGCTGTTGAGTTCCTGAAAGTCAAGGCCCTGAAGTACAAACCCGACACCGTTGTGCTGGGTTACTGCCTTAATGACGTGCGCTACGCATCCTGGGAGCTGGAAACCTTCTGGTCGAGCTTCACAGAAACGGCCAATGACCCATCCATCAGCCCGTTCCGCAAAACGCTGGCATGGCTTTTTATTCATTCCCGGATTCTCCGGCTG
>CAZKMJ010000228.1:0-3189 GCA_964553835.1 uncultured bacterium | reverse complement strand
GCAGGAGCTGGTCAGGACAATTCATGCTGTGCTTTTTGAGTATGTGCGTGAAGCTTATGTAGAAGGGGGAGTGCGGAACTTTGACCAGCTATTCCGTTCTATTCCATCCCCGGAAATTCCGGCCGCCTGGCGTCTTTTCGCTGTTCGCGCGCTTCTCGGGCCTGCATATCAGAATCTGATTCTGGAGCTTGGGAAAGTTTATTTTGATTTTGTTGAAGCAAATGCCGCCGGACTCGAGCGGGCAGCCAAGGGCAAAACCTGGAAAGAACTTCAGCCCCGCTCTGAACTGCGTGAAATCAAAGCAGAAAATTTCGCGACCCCCGCGGTGCGCAGACTGCTTGAAATCCGGTTTTATATTGTGCCTTTGCCCTGGATGAGTGCATACAACAAGGAATTCCTGGTAAAAGTTCTTCAAACTGTAATGGGAGTTGCCAGCGTGATTTCGGAATGGGCTGCTTTTAATGAGGAGCAGCGTGCCCGGCTGAACAGCGGTCTGGGTATGAACGCGCGCCGCGCGACGCAAGCTAATGTTATTATCACGGAGCGTGTCGCGGGTGTGGACAACGGTCTGATCGCATTGCTGACGGAAGCAGGGCAGGGCGGAGCTTTTGTCATCCTGATCGGCGCCACGGAAACCGACACAAAAATTGTCACGGCCCTGAACCGTGAGTTAAAAGCTCAGAAACGTTCTGAAATCCGGTTGGCCTCCGACGTGGAAGACGCGCGCAGGATCGCCGACCGCTTGACCCAGGGTAAATCCGAAATCCGTGCCTTTATTGACTTCTCTGAAATGGGCAAGTGGGGCGTGCCCCTGCGCAAGCAGAAAGCTGAAGTGGTGACCCTGACTCCGCGCATGTATGAACGCATGAAGCAGGGTTTTGCCGCCGCCAGTGCCCGGTTGGCCGCGTTTTTTGCTATCGCCAAGACCGTCGCCGCAGCGGCGTAACCCTTTTCCCACTCTGTTTTTCCTTCCGTTTATCTGTTTAAAATTGTCATAACTGCTTCCTGTTAGTGATAAAAAAAGTACATTTAAATTTGTAGCATTAGAGCCCAATTTATAGCTCTATCAAGAAAGAGTCACTTTCCTATCACATATCATAACTATTTGTATTTATTTGACTTACATCAAAAAAATCCATCATTAACCCCTTGAAGTTTAAAATTTTTTAATGTAATCTTTGGACACATTTTAAAGGTTTTTAAAAAGGCGTTATCTAAAAGGAGAGTCAAAATGACAACCCCTCACCGGATGCAGAAACAAATCAGTTCAGCTCTCACCGTTATTTTCTTCGCTCTTCAGCAAATCGTTTTAGTCCCTTCCGTTGTCCGCGCCAATGAAATCGAAATTTCCGCGGTCAAGGATTCTCCCGTGATCGAAATCCCTTCGGAAATCGGTGAGATTGAAAAAATTGTGACCGCGCCGGGAAGCGCGCCGTCCATTATTCACATTCAGGACGCGCACGGAAATTATGACGCTCAAAAAAACATCCGGAAAATCCTTGATTACCTCAACGCGCATGAAGGGATTGACCTTGTCATGCTTGAGGGCGGAAAAAATGCCCTTCATCCCGAATCGCTGGATTTCTTTCCCGAAAAACCGGAACTGAACCTTGAAATCGCGGATCGTCTCGCGAAGCAGTCTGAACTTTCCGGGGGAGAAATTTTCCTTTTGGATAAATACCAGGCGAAGCAGTCGATCGCTTCCTACGGCATGGAAAACGCACCCGCGTACCGCGCCAACCGCGAAAGTTTTCAGAAGGTTCTGCGTGCCCGCCGGCAAAGCGGTGGTTTCCTTACAGATATGGACATGCAGATTGACCGTCTTACCGCGCCGCTCGTCAATGCCCAGCTGAAAACTTTCCTCCGCGCTTATGAATCATTCGAAATGCACCTCATGGACGTGACGGCCTGGACGACTGTCCTTAAAGAAGACGCTTCAAGGCACCTTGGGCTTGATCTTGAAGATGTTTCGAACCAGAAAGAATGGCCCATGCTGGTCCGCTACTACCGTTTGCACAAGATTGAGCCTCTCATGGACCGCGCGGCGATGGAGAAAGAAAAAAAGGCATTTGTAAATGAGCTGAAAAAATACAGGGCAGGGAAGCCGGTTATTGAAAAATTCCTTTCTATCCTGGATTTTCCGCAGGACACCGCGGTCTCGACCATGACTCCTGCCCAGATTTTGAGCGCCCTGGAAACTGTTACTGCTGCTTTGCCCCATGATTTTTCGTTTGAAAACTACCAGCACCTGAAGGCCTTTGTGCAGTTCACCGTTATTCAGCAGGAATTGCAGGCTGAAGGTTTGTTCAATGAAATGGAACGCCTGGAGTCTGCCCTGTCGCAGAAACTCGCACGCACGGAAACTGAAAAAGAGCTCCTCGGTCTTTTCAAAGACTACCGCATGCTCAAAAAACTTTTCGCGCTTGAGCTGGTCCGTACTGATTATGAATCTATCCTGAAATCCGGGGAAAGTCTGAAACCTTCGTCAATCGCGAAACGTTTTTCGTCAGTTAACAAAAACAAGCGGGTGCGAGACAGCCGTTTTACCCATCTTGAAGAAATCAACAGCCTTTATGACCTCGCGCTCGCGTTTTACTCCGGCGCCATTGAGCGTGACCGGTTGATGGCAGACAATGTCATCAAGACCATGAAGGAAACGGGAAAAAACCGCGCCGCCATGGTCACCGGCGGTTTCCATGCCGAGGGCATGAAAAGTTATTTCGAATCAAAGGGGTTTTCGTATGTCCTGATCAGCCCCAGAATCAACGAGATCGGGGACAACAACGCCTATGTCAGCGCCATGCTGGACGAAGACCCTGCGTTTAAAAAGTCCCAGGTAGGGGACATTCTCGTGGTGAACGGCCGCTCCGAGCTGCGCGAGCTGGGCGATGAGCGCCACATCACCCGCAAGGACGCCGTCATTTATCGTGCCACACGTGAGATTACGTCCGGTATGGCGGCTGCGCGCCAAGAAACGCGTGCTGTGGTTGAAATTCCGGCGCCGGCTGCTCCTGAGGTTTCCGTTTATAAGGTCCCGTCAGTCCGCTCGGAATCGCGCATCATCGGAGGTATTACGCTGCAGGAAATCGCGCAGATTGGCGAAGGCGACCGCATGGGGATCGTGCAAATTGACGCTTTCCCCAGCTGGGAAAAGCCGCGAACCGTCCGGTTATATGGATACAAAGACTC
>CAZKMJ010000227.1:0-3191 GCA_964553835.1 uncultured bacterium | reverse complement strand
CGAGCTGTAAAATTTAGGCTCTGCGTTACAGCTTCACAGAGCCGAGCCTGATAATGGCGTCTGGCCGGTCCTAGTCAGGCGTGGGTCCGGAGACGTCGCTAGCAATTAAGCAGCGATAGGAAGAGCGCCAAAGCTGACCGGAACCGTCAAAGGTCCAGCAGCTCTGTCACTCCAGCTGTGTTTAGCAGCATTTGTGTTTTGTCAGGTGTTTAAAGAGGCCTCCCGACCACCTCTGCATGCTCCCTTTACGATAACTTCCCCTGTCGAAACTAGTCACCCCCGAAAACTCGATGGGTACAGGAAAGTACTTCAAAGAACTGATTCTATTATACCTTAGAGGTCAAATTCCGAGGGAACCGGAGTCTTTATTGATCAAATCCGCGGCTTTTGTATTGTTGGAGGTGTTAAAAACACCGGTGATTTTAAAACCATCACCACTCGTGCCAAACACCTGCTTTATCAGGATATCGTTCTGGCCCAGGATTTTGGCCACGGGCGCGAGTGTGCCAACCTTGTTTTCAAATTCAACAACCAG
The DNA here is from genome assembly GCA_964553835.1 of uncultured bacterium. Classification (GTDB taxonomy): domain Bacteria; phylum Omnitrophota; class Omnitrophia; order Omnitrophales; family Aquincolibacteriaceae; genus CAYLPP01. The sequence continues at coordinate 2,656 of CAZKMJ010000227.1, read as the reverse complement.
GACTTCCCTTTCCTCGATTTTGGGGATGAAATTGGATATGGCCTTTTTTGCCTTGGCATTATCTTTCGTGATGAGATGAAGAATACCGGTACCGCCAACGGAATCCGCGCTCATATGAACGATATAAACGCCTTCCATGGCCATGGAGATCGTAATCCGGCCCAGGAGGCCCGGTTCGTCTTTAACTTCGCAATAAAGCTCTTTTGTTAGGGTGGCTCTCGCCATGACTTAATTATCGGCCGCGACGGGTACTTCTTTTAATAGCTTCGTTGCTTTCCCGGGTGTGGATTTTCTGCTTGATAGATTCCCGCTTGTCGAATTCCTTTTTGCCCTTGGCCAGCGCGATCTCCACCTTTACCCGCCCTTTTTTGAAATACATCTTCAGGGGAACGATGGCAAAGCCTTTTTGCGAGGTCTGGCCCATCAGTTTGTCGATCTCGTTGCGGTTGAGCAGGAGTTTGCGCTGGCGGGTGGCGTCCAGTTCCGTGTGGCCCTGGATTTTGGAATACGGCGTAATGTGGCAGTTAAAAAGAAAGGCCTCGTTTTTTACGATGCGGACAAAAGCGTCCTTAAGATTGGCCCTTCCCTCGCGGATGGATTTGACTTCGGAACCCAGAAGGCTGATGCCCGCTTCGAATTTATCGAAGAGGAAAAAATCGAAGCGCGCCTTCCGGTTTTCAATGGTAGGGTTCATATATGATCAAAAAGCTGCGGTGCCGCAGAAAGTATTTTTTAAACTTCCACGGCACCGTAATTGTGCATAAGCACAATTGCGGAGAGGGGGAGTTGAACCCCCACAGCCTTTCGGCCACAGGCTTCTGAGACCTGCGCGTCTGCCAATTCCGCCATCCCCGCGTGAAAATGCGATTCCGTAGAAAGTCTTCATTAAACTTTCACGGCATCGTACTTGTTTATAAAAAACAAGTGGTGGGCAATATAGGACTCGGCTCCTACGCCCCTACGGGGCTCCGGTAGCCGCCCGCCTGCACGAACGCAAAATTTATTGCGTTCGTAAACGCAGGCTCCCTTCGAGTCCTAGCCCACAAACTCTTGCTTGCAAAAAAAGCAAGCATCTAAATCTGGGCAATATAGGACTCGAACCTATGACCCCACCCATGTGAAGGGTGTGCTCTAACCAACTGAGCTAATTGCCCGTAAAGGACTAAAACCCGGCGGGTTTTTGCCTTTACGCAATTGAACCATCAGTTCAAGTGCTCGAGGCTAGAACGCCGCCCGATAAAAATTAAACCCGCCCGGTGTATTCGCCGGTTTCGGTATTGATACGGATTTCATCGCCTTCTTTAATAAAAAGAGGCACCTGAACTCTCAATCCTGTTTCACAAACAGCTGCCTTCAGCGTGTTTGAAACCGAGTCCCCACGGATTCCCGGAGGCGCGTCAGTGACCTTCAGGGTCACGGCCTTGGGAAACTCCGGAAGCACCGGATTGCCGTTGAAGAACTGGATTTTGATCTCCATTTGTTCTTTCAGGTAATACTTATTGTCGCCCAGCGAATCTTCAGTCAGGAAAAAACTGTTGTAGGTTTCCATGTCCATGAAGTGATAGCCTTCGCCGTCCTTGTAAAGGTACTGGCATGGCCTGGGCTCAAGCGCCGCACGCTCAAACTCCTCGTCAGACGCGAATTTATTGGAAAAACTCCTGCCGTTGGTCAGGCCCTTGAAAGATGCCTGAACAAACGCGCGCTTGTTCCCCGGTGAACCCCGGTGGAAATCCAGGCAGACATACAGCTCTCCCTGGTAAAGAACAACCGTTCCTTTGCGCAAATCATTTGCTTCCATGTAAGAATCCTCCTCGTCACCGAAACTTTTATAGTTCCAGTACGCTCGCTGGAACCTGAAGTTCCAGTCTTCGCAGAAATGAGTTGGGGATTATAACACAAGTCCTAGCGGAAGGAAATAACCGAAAGAATACGCTCGGTTTTGGCGCCCCGGCGGGCGGAAAAGAAGGTCTGAGACTGGCAGGAGGTGCACAAGCCTGAATCCATTATTTTCAAGGGCTCCAGCCCGGCATCCGAGAGCTGCTTGCGGGCCACCTGAACCAGGTCAACGCGGCCTTTCCCAGGCTTGTCCGGCCTGAAAAAAGCAGGAAAATAATCTTTGAACTCTTCCCCTACCTCGTAACAGCACTCCCGGATGCAGGGACCAAACGCTGCTTGAATGTCTTTGGGGTTGGAACCGAATTTTTCCTGGAACATTCTTATTGTTTTGGGAAGAATCTCAAGCTTTACACCCTTCCAGCCAGCATGCGTTACGCCCGCTGCCCTTTTGACCGGATCCCAGAAAAATGCCGGAATGCAGTCCGCTGTCTTGATGCCTATGACCATGCCGGGCTCGGCCGTAACCAATCCGTCAGCCTCAGTTTCAAATGGGAAAAAGTTATCGCGCCGCACTTCGAGCACAACATCGCCATGGACCTGCTTCCCCTTGCGGAAATTCGCAGGATCAAGCCCAAGCTCTTTCAGGAATTCATCGCGGGAAGGTTCATCGAATAGCCGCTCAGAAAAGGCAGCTGTAACATTCGGGCCAAAGCAGTCGAGTTTGTGAACGCCCTTTGATTGGGCCTGCATTACGAAGCCGCGGGGGCGGCAGCAGGAGCAGCTTTCTCTTCCACTGACGGCTCAAAGAGTTTATCATCCG
>CAZKMJ010000226.1:0-3200 GCA_964553835.1 uncultured bacterium | reverse complement strand
TTGCTAGCCTCCTTTTTCAGATTTCAAAATCTATGAAGCCGGGAAAAGCGACAATGAATCCGTATGATCTGCTCCGACCGGGCCCAGGGGCTCAAGGTGCGGAAGCTGAATAATAAAAAGGCTGCCGGTGCCCGCGCGGCTTTCCGCGCGGATGGAACCGCCGTAGCGGTGCACGATCTGCTTTGTTACAAACAATCCAAGGCCAACCGCGTCAGGCCTTGTGGTGAAAAACGGATTAAAAACTTTTTCCAAAACGTCCTGCGGAATGCCCCGGCCCGTGTCGGAAACCGAAATTTCAATCATCTGGTCCTGGGGCCGCGCCATGATTTCGCAGTGGATCTTGCCCTGCGAACCGATCGACTGCACCGCGTTCAAAATCAGATTCAGGAACACTTCTCTGATCTCATGGACGTTGGCATAAAAGGAAGGCAAAGGCACGCTGACGTTCCTCGTGAACTCTATGCCTTCCAGCGAAGTCTGGTATGACACCAGGCTTATGGTATCTTCCAGTACCTGCTCCAGCCTCAGCATCTCTTTGGGAGATCCTGAGCTCTGGGAAAACATCAAAAGCTTTCGTGTAATATCGGCAGCGCGCTTGGTTTGCTTCACTATGGTCTTCAAAACCTCTTCCACCCGGTCGTCCATCTGGTTGCGGTCCTTCTGCAGGAGCAAGACCTGGGCCTTGCCGGAGATGATGGTCAGGGGGTTGTGGATCTCGTGGGCAATGCCTGTGGCCAGCTGCTCAATGGCCGTCAGCTTGGTGGCATGAAGGAGCTGGGCCTGAACATCCTGGAGCTCCTCATTGGCGGTGCGCAGTTCGCTGACGCTCAGCGCGTTGCGCAGGGCCTTGGCGATAATCCCCCCGAATTGGCGGAAAAACTGGAAATCAGACTCGTCAAAAACCGTGTCCGCGGAAAGCGCGGAAAAACACAAGCCGCCCGTGAATTCCTGGTCGCGGACGAAAAGCGGAATGATCCAGCTGGCGCGAAGTGAGTCAAGGTCGCGGGCCATGGCATTGGCGTCCTGCCAGGAAAGCTGGCGAAGCGCCGGTTCACGCACCACAACATGCGGCCCGTTGGCTTTCATGAGTTTAATCAGCGGTGAATTTTCCGACAAACGCACGCGGCGCGACTGCGCGATGTTCCATCCGTAGACTGAAATGACTTCATAGTCTTCGCGCAGCTTGTTGGGCACAAACAGCGTTACGGTTTTAAGGTGCAGGATTTCGCCGAATGTGTTGACCATGAGATTGCCCAGTTCGGCAAGGTCAAGTGTAAGCGTCAGTTCTTCAGCAAGATTGAGAAGGGTCAGCTGGCCGTAGGTTTTCTTTTTGAAAATGTAATGGTTGAACAGCCGGCCCATGGCCTTGTCGAGCGGCTTGAAGACCGCGGCGAAAAGAAGACTGAGGCCGAACATCCAGAGGAAGGGACTCTTGGCCCAGGTAAAGTGGAATGAAATGCTTGAAACAAGTGTGAAGAGGAGTGCTGCAAGCCCAAAGAGACTCAGGCCGGAAAATATCTTTCTGAGGACTTTTTTTCGTTTGACGAAATAAAGACTCATTCGCGGGATGACACTCGGTTAAAGAAAACCTCCTGCTTAATCCCTTACTGCATCAAGGCACTTTTGGCAAAGGCCTGGATGTTCTGAATCCTTTCCCACCACTTCCGAATAATTCCAACAGCGAACGCATTTTAAACCATCTGCCTTCTGAACGGAAACACTAATTTTGGCCTCCACCCCTGCAAAGGAGTAGGGCATTTCCTCGCTGTCCGGCAAACCGTTCTCCCACGGGAAAACCTGCGAAACAATCAGCACCCGGGCCAGCTCGCCCCAGTTTGCTTGTAAAATCCGGGCAAGCTCGGGGTTATCCGTCTTTAAATAGACCTTGGCGTCCAGGCTGGCGCCGATCATGCCGGAATTGCGCTTCTTTTCCAGGGCCGGAGTCACGGCATCGCGCACCGCGCGCATATGGGACCAGTCCTGATAGCCCTTCCACTTCCCTGTTTTCAGGACCCAGGTGCTTTCATGCACCGAAGAAACACCCTCTTCAATCGGGAAAGACTTCCAGACCTCATCCATGGTCATGGGCAGGATGGGTGCGAGCCACTTGACCATGCTTTTCAAAATATAGAAGAGCGCGGTCTGGGCGGAGCGGCGAAGGTCGCCGTCCTTGCGGCCGGTGTAGAGAATGTCCTTGAGCACGTCAAAATAATAGGAGCTCAGCTGCACGGTGCAGAAATTGTGCACCTGCTGATAAATTTCGTGGAAATTAAATTCCTCGTACGACTTTTCCACGCCCAGCGCGGTTTCATCCGCCAGGCTCATGGCCCACTGGTCGAGCGGATTCAAATTATCAAACTGGTAAGCATCCGTCTTGGGATTGAAATCGTAAAGATTCGAAAGAATGTAACGGAACGTGTTGCGGATTTTCCGGTATGAATCCGCCAGCTGCTTCAGAATATCTTTGGAAAGGCGAACGTCCACGCTGTAATCCACAGACGAGCACCACAGGCGCAGGATGTCCGCGCCAAATTCCTTCATGACTTCCTGCGGTGCCACCACATTGCCCGCCGACTTGGACATTTTCTTGCCCGAACCGTCCACCACAAAGCCGTGGGTCAGCACACCTTTAAAAGGCGCAACGCCTTCCAGCGCCATACCCGCCGTAAGCGAGCTCTGAAACCAGCCGCGGTGCTGGACCGAGCCTTCCAGGTAAAGGTCGGCCGGGAATTTTAACTCGTTTTTCCGGTCGCCTTTAAGTACCGCCTGATGGCTGACACCTGAATCAAACCACACGTCCAGAATGTCGTCTTCTTTTTTAAGCGCCTGGCTGGAGCAGCAAGCCGCGGGCTTGCCTCCCGGAAAGAAATCCTTCACATCTTTTTCAAACCACACATCCGCGCCCTGCTCATTAAACAGCTTCACGATGGTGTCTTTGGTTTCTTTGACAAAAACCTTTTTGCAGTTTTCACAGCGAATGACCGGAATCGGAACACCCCAGTAACGCTGGCGCGACACGCACCAGTCCGGGCGGCCTTCCACCATGGAGCCGATGCGGTTCTTGCCCCAGTCCGGCGTGAACTTGATTTTGCCCGCGATCGCTTCCGACATTTTCTTGCGCAGGTCATTGTGGTCGATTTTCATAAACCACTGCGGCGTGGCGCGGAAGATAATCGGCTTTTTGCAGCGCCAGCAATGCG
>CAZKMJ010000225.1:0-3202 GCA_964553835.1 uncultured bacterium | reverse complement strand
GGCCAGCGGATATTTCTTTTCCTGCGCGTCCATGACTTCCTGGTTCAGGATTTCACGGAAATGACGGATGACGAAAAGCCCGGTCAGGCCGTCGCGTGTGGCCAGGTCAAAAAGTTTGGAGCGTTCCTGCGAGCCGGTGATCGTGGTGTAAATGGCGGAAAAAATAAAAAGCACCAGCACCAGAAGCAGCGGATGCACCGAATAAACCCAGACGGAATAATGCCAGAACACAGCGAAAGAAAACACCAGGCAGGCCAGACCGATGGCAAGGGCAACGAAGAATGCGGCGACATTGCGCAAAAGCACAAAACAAAGCGAAGCCAGAAAGCCGATGACTGAAAGATAAAAAACATTCTGAATGAAGGACGCGGGTTTGAGATAGCGGCCGCTAAGCGCGCTGCTGAGCACATGCGCCTGCACAGCCACAGTCGGGCAAGCAGGCTCAAGCGGTGTGGCAAAAGTCGTAGAAACGCCGGGCGCGGTGGCGCCAATCAGGCAGATTTTCCCACGGAGCTGTTCCAGGTCTACCGTGGGCGCCATGCCGCTTTCCGCTGCCTGCACACTGCGCACGATGGACGCATAGGAAACCCTATGAAAAATATCGCGCCAGCGGCCATGCCAGTTGATCAGAACTCTGCCCTTTTCATCCATGGGAATGTCCAGGTCCTGCGCGCGGGAAGAAATTTTGGTGCCGGAATGTTTTGCCTGCCAGGCCGCGGCCAGGGGCTCATAGGCATGCGTTTCATTATCAAAAGAAAGAAACGCGTTTACGTGGCGAAGCACGCCGTCTTCATCCGGCGCAAGGTTAATGTGGCCAATGTCCGCCGCGCGGGTTTCGATGTCCAGCGGCGCATGGCGCCAGGCTGTCTTTTCTCCTGACGGCTCCAGGTCCACCGGAAGAGAGTGAATGTAGAATTTTTTTCCAGCGCGTGATTCAAGTGAAACGGGCAGGTAAACATTTCCGGCCTCGCGCACCGTCTGCGAAAGTTTTTCGCGGTCTTCTTTCAGGGGATTTTCCGAAAATGGAAAGTCAAAAATCACGGCCTTGGCACCGGCCTTTTTAAGGATCTCCACCATTTCCGCGTGATAGCGCCACGGCCAGGGCCAGGGGCCCACAGCCTGCAGGCTTTCATTGTCGATTTCAATCAGGGCCACTTCATTGGAAACGGGAACGGGAGGACGCTGGCGCAGAAAATAATCGAGGAAGATATTTTCAATCCGGTCCAACCTTCCCCAGGAAAGGACAAACACAAAAACACCGGTGACCGCCATGCAAAGCGCAAGGTGGATCAAATCAAGACTTTTGGGGCCGGGCCGCTGGGTCCTGCCGAATACCTGTTCGCGTTTTTCCATCACTTAAAGTATATCGGTAAAAAGGCCCGGCAGCTTCAGGCGGGATTAGTTGCTCGACAGCAGAGGCAGGTTGTCCTAAGAGCAGCTCTCGCAGGCGTTTTTGGAGATCAAAAACGCCGAGAGTGCAGACGGACGTTCCGGGAGGAACGGACCGACGGTGCTCGTGGACAAGCCTGCCGATGCTGTCTTCGCAAAATGCGAGAAACATTTTCGGGTGGCACTCCGGTTCACGAGCGAGGGCCTGTTCGCCCGAGCGAGGGAAGCCGGAGTGACAGGCCCTGAAAAAGTTGGAGTATAAATAAAAAAAGCGGGAAGGGTTTCCCCTTCCCGCTTGATTCAGCTGCTTGTTTAGGAGCAGCCGAGGCTGTTACCGCAGTTCAGGCATTTGTAGCAAGAGCCGCTGCGCACCGTGACATGGCCGCAGGAGCAGAGGGGCGCGTCACCCATCATGCTGGCCAGGTGCTCATTGGCGTTGGAAGCCGGGGCCGTGCTGCCGCCCATCAGTTCCACATTGCTTGTTCCGCGCACCAGCGAGGGGCCGCTGCTTTTGGCCGGGGCCTTCGGTTTGGGAAGGCTTTCCTGCGTTGGCATCTGAATCGCGAGCGTCGGCATTTTTTCCGGGTTCTTCTTCGCGATCTCAAGCGTGGAAGGATCAGGCGGGACCTGGATGAAATCGGTCCGGCCCAGATATTCCATGCCGAGCAGGCGGAAGATGAAATCCACAATGGATGTGGCGTTCTTGATGTTCGGATGATCCACAGGCCCCTGCGGCTCGAAGCGTGTGCCCGTGAACAGGCTGACATACTCTTCAAGCGGAACACCGTACTGCAGGCCCATCGAGACCGACATGGCGAAGCAGTTGATCACGGAGCGAAGCGTTGTTCCTTCTTTCGCGACGTCCACGAAAATTTCGCCCAGGCTTCCTTCTTCGTATTCACCGGTGCGGATGTAAAGCTTCTGTCCGCCGATACGCGCTTCAACCGTGATGCCCGCGCGTTTCTTGGGAAGCTTCTTGCGTTTCGGATGAGCAGCGGCGGGAGCAGTCGCAGGCGCAGCGGCTTTCGCGGAAGCCTTGTCATCCTTCTTTTCGTCATCGTCTTTCTTGGAGTTCAACGGCTGGGAAAGTTTGGAACCGTCGCGGTAAAGAGCAACCGCTTTCAGTCCAAGTTTCCAGGATTCCACATACAGTTCCTTGATTTCTTCCACCGTGGATTCATTCGGAAGGTTCACAGTCTTGGAAATCGCGCCGGAAATAAACGGCTGGGCCGCGGCCATCATGCGGACATGCGACATGGGAGCCAGGTAGCGCTTGCCGATTTTGCCGCACTTATTGGCGCAGTCAAAAATGGGAAGGTGCTCGGGCTTCAGGTGCGGAGCGCCTTCGATAGTCATAGTGCCGCAGACCACAGAGTTGGCTTCTTCAATTTCCGCTTTTGAGAATCCGACTTTTTCCAGAAGGTTAAACTTCGGGTGATTGTATTCTTCAGGCTTGAGGCCCAGGCGCTTCATGGCTTCTTCACCCAGCGTCCATTTATTGAACGCAAAGGTCATGTCAAACGCGGAAGCCAGCGTGCCTTCAACCTTGTTCAGATCTTCATCCGTAAGGCCCTTGGCTTTCAGGGTCTCACGGTTGATCCAAGGCGTGCCTTCCAGGCGGGACGTGCCCTGGATGTATTCAATGATGTCTTGGATCTCGCCCTTCGAGTAGCCGAGCTTTTCAAGCGCGGCCGGAACAGACTGGTTGATAATTTTGAAGTAACCGCCGCCGGCCAGTTTCTTGAACTTCACGAGCGCGAAATCGGGCTCGATGCCGGTGGTGTCGCAATCCATCAAAAGACCGATGGTGCCG
>CAZKMJ010000224.1:0-3229 GCA_964553835.1 uncultured bacterium | reverse complement strand
GGCGATGTTAAAACCATTGTCATGGGCGTGAACGAAAATGAATATGATTCCGGCAAGCACCACCTGATTTCCAATGCCTCCTGCACCACCAACTGCCTCGCGCCGCTGGTGCATGTGCTTCTGAAAGAGGGCATCGGGATCGAAACCGGTCTCATGACCACCATTCATTCCTACACTGCCACGCAGAAAACCGTGGACGGCCCTTCCAAAAAGGACTGGCGCGGCGGCCGTGCGGCTTCCATCAACATCATTCCTTCGACCACAGGCGCTGCCAAAGCTGTGGGTGAAGTGCTCCCGGCTGTTAAGGGCAAGCTTACCGGCATGTCCTTCCGCATTCCGACCCCGGACGTTTCCGTGGTGGACCTTGTGTTCCGCAGCACGAAAGACACTTCTATCGAAGAAATTGACGCGCTCCTCAAGAAGGCCTCTCAGACCTATCTGAAAGACATTCTTGGCTACGCGAATGAAGAACTGGTTTCAACCGACTTCATCCACGACAAGCGCTCTTCGATTTATGATTCGCTGGCCACTCTTCAGAACAATCTGAAGGGCGAAAAGCGTTTCTTCAAGCTCGTGTCCTGGTATGACAATGAATGGGGTTATTCCAACCGCTGCGTTGACCTGACCCTTTTCATCGCCAGCAAGATGAAGGTTCCGGCCCACGCGTAATTTAAGGAACTGACAAACATGAAACCGCCATCTGGGACAACCGGATGGCGGTTTTTTTTTGAGAAAAAATGAAAATCATATTCCACCTTGGCTGGACAAAAAATACGGGCAAGCGGATTTTCAAGTCCGCAGCTGCGGGAGAATTATTCACTGAATACGTAAAAAGGGTCCAACCCTTCACGCCCTGTGAAGCCGCGCCTTACTATGCTTTCGATAAACCCAAACCCGCGGGGGAGACCATTTGGGTCTGCGATTTTCATTCGCGTTCAAAAATGATCACATCCGAAGAGCTGGCGGCCCGGATTGAAACAACACAGCTGGCTTCAAAAATACTCAGGATTATCATCGGTGGAGCCGATGGATTTTCTGGAAGTGAGCGCAAGATCATGAAACCGGATTTTGTCTGGAGCTTCGGACCCCTGACCCTGCCGCATGAACTGGCAGCTGTCGTGGCCGCGGAGCAGATTTATCGCGGCTGGACAATCCTTCGAAATTTACCTTATCATAGCGGGCACTAATGAATGTCGTCCTTGCAGGCGGAACTGGTTTTATCGGAAAGGCGCTGGTTGAAGAACTTGCGCGCCAGAACCACCGCATCATTCTGCTGACCCGCCGGCCTGGGAAAACTAAAAATCCCTCCGTGACTGAAGTCGAATGGGACGGCAAAACGCCGGGGCCCTGGACTGCTTTTGTGGATGGGGCCGATGCGATCATCAATCTTTGCGGCGAATCCATTGCCGCCAAACCCTGGACGGCCGCGCAAAAGCAAAAAATTCTTTCGAGCCGGATTGAGCCAATACGGGCCCTGTCGCAAGCCATTTCCTCCGCGCAAAAAAAACCTCCAGTGCTTGTTCAGGCCTCCGGCGCAGGCTTTTACGGCGACCGCGGCGATGAGCTGATCACCGAAACAGCGGAGCACGGGAAAGGCTTTCTTGCTGATACCTGCGTCCGGTGGGAAGGTTCAGCAAAATCGATTGAGCTTGCGGGCGTCCGTGTCGTTTACATCCGCCTTGGTGTTGTTCTGGCCCCAAACGCTTCCATTCTTTCAAAAATGCGGCTGCCTTTTCAGATGTTCATGGGCGGACCGCTTGGCTCCGGTAAACAATGGCTGCCGTGGATCCATCTCGATGACGCAGCGCGGCTATTGATCCACGCCATGAATACCACGGAGCTCCAGGGCCCTGTCAACGCGGCCGCGCCTGAAACAACCACCATGGAAACTTTCTGCAAAACTTTTGGGGACCTGATCGCGCGGCCGTCCTGGCTTAAAGTGCCTGCGCCACTTTTAAAAATCGCGCTCGGACAAATGTCGGAACTCATGCTCAACAGTGAACGTGTCGTACCCGCCAAACTCATGCGCTCAGGTTTTCAATTTAAATATCCCCACCTGCGGGCAGCGTTGGAAGCCTCCTTATGAAACTTCCAAAAACAGAACTGTGGATCGACGGAAGGTGGCAGTCAGCCCAAAGCGGAAAAAAATTTAAAACTGTGAACCCGGCCACTGAGCAGGTCATCGCTGAAGTGGCTGAAGGTGATGAAAAAGACATTGAGCTTGCGGTCAAGGCAGCGCGAAAAAGCTTTGATCAAGGTCCGTGGCCCCGCATGAAAGCGTCCGAACGGGAAAAAATTCTTAGAAAAATAGCGGAACTGATACGCCGCGACGCTGAATCCTTGGCAGAACTTGAAACCGCGGACTGCGGCAAGCCAATTTCAGACAGCCGGGAAAGTGACATTCCATGCACCGCCGATGCTTTTGATTATTACGCGGGCTGGTGCGACAAACTTTCCGGCGAAACACTTCCGGCAGACCCTGATTATTTTTCCTACACGCTCCGTGAACCTCTTGGTGTCATCGGCGCGATCACGCCGTGGAATTTCCCCATGGCCCTGGCCGCGCAGAAAATCGCGCCAGCCCTTGCGGCAGGGAACACCGTTGTGCTGAAACCCGCCGAACAAACACCTCTGACCGCGCTGCGGCTGGCAGAAATTTCCGCAGAAGCCGGACTGCCGGAAGGCGTGCTGAATATCATCACAGGCTTTGGACCGGCGGCAGGCGCGGCCCTGGTTCGTCATCCCGATGTGGACGGCATCACATTCACGGGCGAATGCAGAACCGGCCAGGAAATCATGAAAAACGCGGCCGGGACTTTAAAGCGCCTGGCTTTTGAGCTTGGAGGCAAGTCCGCCAATATTGTTTTCGCGGACGCGGACCTCGAAAAAGCCGCGGCTTTCTCCGCGGCCGGTATATTTTTCAACCAGGGGCAGGTCTGCTGTGCCGGCTCAAGGCTTTTTGTGGAGGAAAAGATCGGTAAAGACTTCACGCAGGCACTTGTGGAAATGTCCAAACGGTGGCAGCCCGGTGACCCCATGGATCCCAAAACAAAAATGGGCGCCATGGTTTCCCGCGAACAGCTGGACAAAGTCCTGGAATATGTTGAAATCGGCCGTGGGGAAGGTGCCCAGCTTGCGATAGACGGCCGGAAAACAAACATCCCGAAGGGCTATTTTATGGCGCCAACCCTTTTCACCGGTGTGACCAACCAGATGCGCCTGGCACAGG
>CAZKMJ010000223.1:0-3236 GCA_964553835.1 uncultured bacterium | reverse complement strand
GCGCATATTATGAATGACGCCGTTGCCTTCTTTTTAATTTGCTTCCTTGGCGGCGATCAGCTGGTCCTGGCAGTCGCAGCGCAATGAGCCAAGAATGTCACCGGTGAAACATTCGGAATGCACGCGCACCAAAGTCGGCGCAGATTTAATTTCACCTTTGACAAGCGCGACATGCTCCGCGCCGTCAATCAGAGAGCGATAAAGACGCACGTCCCAATCACCAAACACGGTGGGGATTTTGGCCTGACTGACTTTTTCAACAAGGCGGTCAAACTGGCTGCGATACTTGATGAGATCGCGGATCGTTCCCATTTTCAAATTGTGCTTTTTGGAAAATGCCTGGAGTTCGGCGAAACGCGCCATGGTGCCGTCATCATTCACAATTTCACAGATCACACCCGCGGGCGCAAAACCTGCCAGCCTGGCGAGGTCCACGGCTGCTTCAGTGTGTCCGGCACGTGTCAGTACGCCGCCTTTACGGGCTTTAAGCGGGAAAACATGGCCGGGAGAAACAAGGTCAGAGGCTCCGGCTTTTGGATCGGCAAGGACTTCAATAGTGCGGGCGCGGTCAAACGCGGATATTCCGGTGCTGATGCCCATGCGCGCGTCGACAGAAACCGTGAAAGCCGTGCTCATGTGGTCACGTGAAACCATTTCCATCTGTTTGAGCTGGAGGGCTTCAACGCGATCTTCAGTCAGCGGCGCGCACACAAGACCGCGGCCATACTTCATCATGAAATTAACTTTGTCAGGGGTCACGCAGGAAGCAGCGAAAATCAAATCCCCTTCATTTTCGCGGGATTCATCATCCGCCATAATGACCATTCGGCCCTGGCGGATGTCTTCAATGATTTCTTCGATAGGATGAAAGCTCATAGGAATTCATATCTTAGCAGGGCATTCCCCCCTAGTCAAAAGCAGCTTTTTTTCAGGTTTTTTTGCTCTCCAAGCCTTGTTGCTAAAGCATATGAAATAACTCTCTAACTCACTGTTTTATAAAGGATTAGATGGATTTATTAACTGTTTAAATATCCAAATTGAGCCGATTTGACACAGTTCCCCATGGGAAGCTACCCTTCTTTTAAAGGCAAACCATCAGAAATGGTGGGACGCAAAGCCAAGGGTCCTCACTGGAAACAGAAGGATCGCCCGGTTGCCAAATCTAGGTTTGATTTGGCCGATTCCGAAGAGAGGATTCGGCATGAAGAAAAAAACTATCGCGGTTTTGGGGTCATTCGTCCTAAGCATTGCAGCATTGCTATTTTTTACTACAGTTGCTGAAGCGAATGCTCCACTTCCTGACCGCGTCCTCTCTCCGGGTTCCCTTGCTTCCTATCTGACCACCCCCCAGGACGTCGCGCTTTACATCTGGCGCCATTTTGATTTTGAGCATGACCAGCGCCAGTTCGGCACCGAAGAATACTGGCAGTCCGCGGAGGAAATCATGCGCACGAAAAAAGGCGATTGCGAAGACTTCGCCCTTTTCGCGCGCGAAATGCTCAAACGAAACAACATCTTCTCCTTTGTCCTGAACCTGTACGGCTCCCGTGACCATGCGCTTTGCATTTTTAAAAAGAACGGTCTTTATGGCGCGGTCAACGGCGGCGATTATATCGCACCCGAGTTCAAAGACCTGTGCTCTCTTCTGTCCCACATTGACCCTTTCTGGAAGACAGCGGCGGTCACCGACATCGACGCGAACCATCAGGGCCGCGTGCTGAAAGAAATCAGCAACTGCAAGAAAAAGTCCGGCAAAAAGTTTTTCCTTTTCGGTTAATCCTTTTCCTACGATAATATCCACCATGAAATTCCGCTCCCTTATCCTGCAATTCTTTTTCGGTCTTCTGCTTTTTTCCCTTTTCCTGGGCGGTCTTGAACTGCTCCTGCGCACGACCCACCTTTTCGGCGCCCGCATCTCCTGGTCCGTGCCTGACCCTGAAATCGGCTGGCGGTTCGTTCCCGGAGGCTCTTTCTGGCATTTCAAGGAAAATGACCACCCCATCATCTGGCAGACCAACAGCCATGGCTGGAAAGACCGTGAATGGACTGTGGATAAACCCGCGGGCACTTACCGGGTGGCTGTGCTCGGAGACAGTTTTGTAGAAAGCATGCAGGTAGAGCAGGACAAAAACTTTCTGTCCCTCGCCGAGAAAGAATGGAACGAGGCGCGCTCTCCAAAGATTGAGATCATGAACTTCGGGCGTTCGGGCTTTACGCAGACTGAAGAGCTGATGGTCCTGAAAAGCGACGTTCTTCGGTTCAAGCCCGATGCTGTAGTGCTTTACTTCTTTCCTTCCAACGACATTTACGACATCCACGAAAAAACAGCTGTTGATGTCATCCAGCCTTTTTACAAAGTCACTGAAGCCGGCGGGCTGGAACTGCGCACGGATTTCAAATCTTCCACAGCCTACAAACTCAAAAGCCTGATAGCCCCTTTAAAAAACCGTTCCGCGCTTGTTTCCCTTTTGTCTGACCGCATGACGCTTTACCGTGACATGGCAAGGATGAAAAAACTTGGGGCCGGCCCGTCTGAAAAACTTCCTGCCTACCTGACACTCGGCAGCCCCAGACCGGACGCCGCCACCGTTGAAAATTACGCCCTGAACAAACGCCTGATTACAGAAATCGCGTTTGTCTGCCGCGAAAACGGCATTCGCTTTATTCTGGCGGTCATCGACACGCCCGCTTACCTTCCGGAAGTTGAAGCGCGATTTAAAGAAGCTGAACCCGGGTTTGATCCGTATTTCTTCGAGAAAGATTTAAAAGCTCTGGCGGATTCACTGGGTGCCGGCTTTATCGGCCTGCAGACGGTTTTCAGGAATGAATGGCAGGAAAAAGGCAAGGAACTTCACTGGCAGGTACGGTACGGCGGCAATCCCCGCGAAACAGCCCACTGGAATTATGAAGGCCACCAGGCCGCAGCCAGGGCGCTGAACAGCGCGCTGGAAAAATCAGCTACTTCTTGACGAAGCGGTTCAAGACCGTCATGAAGGTCTTGATCAGAATGGCGAGATCGAGATTGAAGCTCATGTGTTCCACATAATAAAGATCGTAGTCCATATTTTCGTGGATCAGCAAGCGTTTGCGGTCTTCGCTGATTTGCCACAGCCCGGTAATACCGGGCTTCACCGTCAGCCGCTCCCTTTCAAGGGTCCCGTATTTCTCCACAATGAACGGCATTTCGGGCCGGGGCCCCACAAAGCTCATTTGCCCCCAAAGAACATTCAGCACCT
>CAZKMJ010000222.1:0-3237 GCA_964553835.1 uncultured bacterium | reverse complement strand
ATGCGGCCTTGATGAAATTGGTGCGTTGATCGCCACGGAAGAGGCAAAATTGAATTCCGCTGCATTCACGTCCGGTGACGCGCAGATCGCGACTCTGCTTGAACTGCTTCAGCGTGACATTGCTCAGCAGGTGGGTCAGGTTTCAGTACTTGCTACGACCGCTTTGACCGCGGATGAAGATGAGCTTCCGGAAGCGCTTCCTTATTTTGAACCGCCGATCGTGGTGACACCTTCTGTTCAGGCGCGCCCGCCTACACCCGCCAAGGTTACGGCTCCGCGGAAATTAGTTCTGAACCCATTTGCTTTAATCTGGAAATATCTTGTACCGGGTTTTATAAAAAATCTTTTCAAAGCCCAGCCGAAAGTTACGCGCCGCCCCCAGAGACCAGGTCTTGGTTTTGAACAAATGGGTGAGCTGGTGATGCCCGCCGCGGGTATGGCTGGCGTGATTAATAACGGCTTGGGTTTCGGTGAGGTTTTCCGTCCCGAAGAACAGCAAGTCGCGTATATGGCGGGTCCTGTTGCGTTGGGTTTTGAAGCAGGGCAGGCACTTGTTGCTCTCGGACCTGAGCCCAGCCGTACCGTTCCGGATGTTTTCCCGGATGCTGACGGCGTATTCCGCAACGCCATCGGTGTCATACCGGGCAGCGGCCTCGAAATGGTCCAGAACGCCATGGCTGATCCGCAAAACGCGGGGTTTATCCTCAGCCTGGCCAATAATCTTTACAATCGCGTTGAGGGAGAGCCTGACACATTTGGTTTTAACAGCCAGGGGTTCCCGTTTGCGCCTTTCGCTGTCGAACTTCGTGATTTCCTGAACCAGAACACGCCTGAAGCCCAGGCGCTTGGCCGTTTCCTTTCCGGTCAGCTCCCCGCGGGAAGCCCGCTGGAACAAATGAGGGCTGCTATGATTGCACCGCCCGGCGAAAGTGAAGCGGCGCGGATTGAACGGGAAAAGACTTCCGGCCTTATCACCAGCCAGCTCATGAATCTGTTCCGCAATCAGGATGATCAATATATTGTGGACCAGACCCAGGGCAAAACATTTACGGCCATCGGTCAATTTGCGGACGCCCTCGAATATTTCGAGCAGACCAACAGTCCGGCCGCCCAGACCATCGCGAATTTCCTGACCGGAAATGTTACGGGCTCTCTGCTTCGCATCCGTACGGCTATCGCTAATTCTCTGGAAGATGACAACGGTGCGACTGCCGGCTTCATCAGCTATTATCTTGCACGCATCCGCCCTGACGGTAGCATCAATACCCAGCCGGGCGATATCGTTTTGACGCCTGACCAGCTTGCCAATGCTTATAATTATTTCGCGGCCAATTCGCCGGAAGCGCAGAAATTTACCAATTTTCTGGTCAACGACCCCAGCCTCAGCAATCCGCTTAAAACGCTTCGTACCGCGCAAATCAATTCTGTTGTCACGGATGACGGCAGGACGGCCGGGTTCATCAGCTACTATCTGTCCCGTATTAATCAAAGCGGAAATATCAATACAAGCCCGGGCAATGTTCCGCTTAGCGTGGGTCAGATTACCAATGCTATGGATTTTTTCCAGGCAAACTCCGTACCGGCCCGTGATCTTGCGGATTATCTCGCGGGTAAAGGTCTTTCTGTTTCCTCTGACCGCATCCGCACCGCGCAGCTGAATTCAATGGAAGCTGATAACGGCGCGACGGCGGGTTTCATCACTTACTATCTTGCTCGTCTTGACGGTGCGGGTAATCTGGCGCTAGACCAGGACCAGGTAACACTAAATGCCACGTCGCTCACGATCGCGATTAATTACTTCCGCGACGAAAGACAGGGTTCCGAACTGTTGTCGCGCTACCTGGCAGGTGACGGGCTCAGCGCGCCGCTTAATCAGATCCGCAGCGCGCAGATAGAATCCGTTGACGTTGACGGGGGCCGCACGGCAGGCGTTATCAGCTTTTATCTTGCGCGTCTCGATGCGGACACTGGCGTTCTGAATCTTGATCTTGAGGATGCTCCCGTGACCGCGGCTTCCTTTTCTGAGGCTATCGGATATTTCCAGGACAACCGCCCGGGCGCTCAGGCGCTGGCTGATTTCCTGACCCAGAATGTTACAGGGGCCGAGCAGATCCTGCGTGAAGCCATTGCCAATGACCTGACCGGCCAGACTTCGGGCCTGATTACTTTCTATTTGTCCAGAATCAACGGCGAAACCGGGGTTATTGATCTGGTAAGTAAAGATGTGGACATCACCGTTGACAGGCTTGAGGAAGCGCTTTTGTACTTCCGTGAAAACCGCCCAGGCGCGGTTACGCTGGCGAATTTCCTTGCCGGCAATGTTGCGGGCCCCTCCAAAACATTGCGCGATGCTATTCTTGCCGATCCGTCAGGGGACACTTCCGGTTTAATTTCCTATTTCCTGGGCCGCTTGGACGCGAATGGAAATATAAACACCGCGCCAGGGGATGTGACTGTGACTGTTCAGAGTCTCGCTCGAGCCATCGGCTACTTCCAGAACGACAATGTTGTGGCCGACGCCCAGCTTTTCGCGAATTATCTTGCCGGAGCTCCCAGTCTCAGCTCTTCACTTGCCGCAATCCGGGAAGCGCAGAAAAATTCGCTCGAGGCCGATGGCGGTAAGACAGCCGGTTTCATCAGCTACTACCTGGCTCGTATAAATCAAGTGGGAGACATCAATACTGCCCCGGGCAATGTGCCTCTGACTGCAGCACAAATCACAGACGCATTCCGCTTTTTCCAGGACAATTCGCCGGAAGCAATCAAGTTGGCCAATTTCCTGACCAACAACAATCTTAGCGAAACCCAGCGGGAGATCCGGGAATCACAGATTAATTCGGTCGACCGTGACGGCGGTAAGACGGCCGGTTTTATCAGCTATTATCTTTCCCGGCTCGCACCCAACGGGCAAATCAACACATCTGCGGCAGATGTTCCGCTTGACGCGGTTCAACTCACCGGAGCGCTTGAATTTTTCAGGACCAATTCTGACACTGCGCAAACTTTGGCTGATTACCTGACAAATGCCGACACGCTCAGCGTTTCTCAGAAAATCCTCCGTGATGCCCAGGTTAATTCCGTGGCCGTTGACGGAGGCAAAACAGCCGGCTTTATCAGCTATTTCTTCTCACGCCTGCGTGCCGACGGCACCATCAACACCCAGCGCGGCGACGTCCCGCTGACGGCGGGCCAGATCGCCACGGCGCTTAACTTTTTTAAGTCGGATTCCCCGGAAGC
>CAZKMJ010000221.1:0-3307 GCA_964553835.1 uncultured bacterium | reverse complement strand
GAAAGCCTATTGCTTACTTCAGCATCAGAGAATTTCTGGACAATCTTGAGCTTTACGTGGATGGGTTGTGGAAGAGTGGCAAAATCGCTGAAGCATGGAGTGCTTCCACCTGGGGTGAAATGCTGGTAGAGGGTATGACCTTTTTGGACAATACCACCTTGTCAGTTGAGCAGGTCAATAGACTGCTTAATGTTGACGCCGGGGGCAAGGACCGGTTTGATCATCTGGCGGCGAAGTATGGCTGGACCCGTCTTACTCCGTCACGCTCCGAACTCCGCTCGACACCCATTATTGGAGATCAGAACGCTGCCTTCCGGCTGACAAAAGAAGACCAGACGAATAATACGGTGCATGGCCTGGACCCGATAGAGTTTGTCACGCTTCTTCTTCATTCCGGTGATGGAACAGGTCCTTTTATGGCTGAGCTGGCTTTCGCGCAGATGCTCAAAGAAAAAGACTGGAAGACCAAATATCCGAACCTGATTACCAAAATGATGTTTGTGGTCCGGTTTTTCGCGGTTGGAAGCCCTGAGAAGCCGGAGATGAAAGAAAAATTTAAAAAACTCATTGAGGAAGCCGGCGGGGACCCCGATGAGCTGGAGCGTGTCGGTTTGAAATATTTCCCGGATGGCGTCGATGACGTTCCGCCGCCGGAAAAAGCAGAACAGGGAATTGAACTGCCGCCGCTGCCTGTTTTGACAGATGCATTTCTGGAGACTCAGGACGCTAAGCAGGAATTTTTCTGGCTGTTGAACGAATGGATGGAAATACGCCGGGATCAAAAGGGCGGGAAAAGAATGTACACCAAGGACCGCCCCGACTTCATGCAGATCCCGGACATCATGAGTTGGGAAAAAATTAAGGACCACCCAGTATTCAAAGACCTTCGGCTTTCCAATGCCTCTCAGGAGAAGTTTTTTACTGATGTTCTTTGGGAGTACCGCACACAGATGTTGCTCAAGCCCGGCATTTCGCGCTTGCTGGGCCAGATGGGGCGGCTGCTGAAGGACTTGGACAACCGCGACCTTAAATTTGACGTGGTGGTGCCGATTCGCGAAGGCACTGAGGACCGTTATTATATGCTCGATTCGGCTGTCGTCCAGAAATCCGGCGACGAGAGCGTGATCAGGGATATTTCAGCCGCGCTTCCGCCGGTTGACGGACATCCGCTTATGCCGCTTGAAGCGGCAAAGCATGTGGATACTGCCATGGGGCTTAAGTGGCAGTGGGATTTTCTTAAAGCCAACCGGTCTGTCCTTCCCGCAAAGACGGCATTTGCGCCGGATGCTGCGTACCACGTTTATTCCTATCAGCCCGGTGACCGCAAAGATGAATACTCGCTGGCTGGGCTGCTGGATTCTGTCCCGGCGGACGAACCTTCAATTTTAAATATTAAAGAAATCCTGCAGCGGATTAGCCGCTATCTTGCGGATCCAAGCTCCGAGACATCTTTTCCGCTGGCAAACGCCCGGCAGGTCCCGATTTTTCTCGAAATTATTCTCAGCAGCATTTTCACGCAGCTTGACGATGTCCGGAAATTGCCTGCATGGGAAGATCCCGGGAAGCGGGCCGCTATTTTACGAGTTCATTCGTACGTGTTTCATGCGGTGGTCGATGAGGTGTTTAAGGGGACCATGACCACAGGCAGCTATAAGGCTTCCGTGAATACCTTATGGAAATTTGCCTACTCGCTAGAAACTGCAGCGCTGGGTGATTTCAGTGATTCATTTAAATTGCCAGATGATGTTCCCAACAGGATATTTGAAGTTACATCAGGGAACTATGTGGACGCGTCTACAACCTCTTACGGCATCGCAAATGCGGGCCTGATTTTTGACCGGCTTCAGGGCCTCCAGAAAAAGCTGCCTGATAATGAAATGGTCAAAAACTATGAAAAAGAGACGGCGGTTGACCATGCCTATGAAATGAAGAAAGAGCGTCTTTGGCATCTGACAACCCTTGAAAAACAGATCATCAACCATCTGGTTCAAAAGACTCTCGCGGCTTTTCAGAATTCGCGGGCGGATGAAGCTAAAGACGCGGGGGATCAGCTGGCAGCTTTTATTTACAAAGGCTCCAACACGCTGATCCGAATGCTGTATCTCAGCGCTGCCTTTGAAAATGCAATCTCAGACAAGGATTTTTCCATGGCAGCTAAAAAAAGTTTCCTGACGCGGTTTACGGCAGGGGTTAACGCGCCGCCGCATATTATTTTCCGTGTGGCTGAGCAGGGTATGAATGACGCCAGCCTGGAGGAGAGGGAACGTGCTTCACTGACCCGCTACAACCTGCCTAAACCTGGAGATATTGATCAGATCATTGAGAAGGAGGTGGGGGCGGATTTCTTTTTACAGGATGAGACGGGCGGAGCAAAGGACGCGGCGGATGATATTTTTAAAAGATCGGAAGTCCGCAAATTTGAAGCTGAGATTGCTCGGGCGGAGTCCGCTTACCCTAATCCACGTAAAGGACGGTTTGAGCTTTTTAAAGCCATCATGTATCGCCTTTCCAGGGACGGAAGCCAAAAGACTGGCATGGAAGCGCTGACTGAAATCATCGCGCGCGCTGAAACGGTAGCTGAACTTTTTGACATGGTGCAGTGGCTGGAAAACAGGGAATTTAAATTTATTCCGATCGCCAAAAGATGGCCTGGGTATCAAAATTTTACCGCGAGCGCGGAATTTGCCGAAATCTGGGCGCGGCGGCTGAACAAAATGCTGACCCAGCCTGCTCGCGCCGCCGAGTTCAAGGAACTTTTTATCGGCAATAATCATGTGACAGGCAGGGCTTTCTCAACGGCCCTTAGTATGGCGCATCTCCGGGACCCAGAAAACGCGTACAAGGGGCGTGTTGCGTATCCCTACATCCTGGCTGTGCTTGAACAAAGCATGCGGGAGGATGGCTGGAGGGCCGCGCAGGTTGTGTTGGCCATTTTCATCGGAAATCTTATGGAATCTGGCCTGGAAAAAGCCATCAAAAAAGAAGGTAAATGGAGCAAAAATTCTGACAAGTACGCGGAAGAGACGGAACATTATCTCAGGATGCTATTTGAGCAATTTATCCTGAAACGCGGATTTAAATTTGACAGTTATGCCAGCATGCTGGCGCCTCTTCATCAGTCCCTGTTCCAGACCAAAGCCGATGACAAGCTGATAGTCGATGTTATCAAAAGCCTGATTTACAAACGTTTCGCGGCAGGTGAAGAGCAGGAAGGCGATATGGCCTCAGCCAACCGGCTGCTGCAAAACCTTGGCTATTATTCGGAAACGCTCAAAGCCGGCTCTTACAACAAGGTTGTTTATGGCAC
>CAZKMJ010000220.1:0-3324 GCA_964553835.1 uncultured bacterium | reverse complement strand
ATCACGCATAAAGTCAATGTCGAGCATGGCAGTCACATATTCATTGCCGCGTTTGCGGATTTCATCCAAAGCGTCCTGATATGGCCTGGGTGTATCGGAGGCGGCCATGAGCGGACGGCGGGTCAGGACATCTTTCGAAGCCTTGGGGCTGGTCCATTCCATGGCGCGCGTTTCACTGCGGGCGGCATTCAGGACCGGAATTTCAAGACGGCTGAGTGAATCAAGATTGTTCTGGCCGCGCGCGATAACCGCGTCCGCCTTTGAAAGGACTTCCGCGAGATCTTCATGCAGGTGCTCCACATCAAACTGGGCGGTTGAAGGGCCTTCTTTAACAATGACGAAACGGCCTTCCTTCTCAAGAGCTTTCAGATCTTTAAGCTTTTTATGACCAAGCGCTTCCTTGAGATCGTCCACGGTAATAGATTTTCCGATCCGGTCAGATTTGGGAACGGCGTAGACCGTCAGCTGCTGTTTTTCCTGCAATAATTTCTGGATTGCCAGCAGGTCTGCGATGTCCTTGCCGTTATCGCCAAGGAAGAACACGACATCAGAGTAATATTCCACCTGCGGAATGACAGGTTCAACAGCTGCGGGAGCGGCATCCAGGACAGCTTTATTGGCCGCGTCACCGCTTTCCAGCAATTTCTCTTCAAGCTCAAAGCCTTCGTGCAGGCGAAGGGCCGTCTTGAGAATCAGGTCATTGTACGTAAGATATTCTTCGCGGCTCAAATGGTTGCGGTATTCCTTAAGGTCGCCGCTCAGCTGAGCCAGGAAGGACGGCTGCCATTTGCGAAGCGCGTCGACTGTCGCAAGGATTTCGCGCACACGCGTGGAATCTTCAATTCCATAAAGTTTCAGCTGCTCTTCGGCTGCAATATCCAGATCAATGTCAGAAGGGCGCGGCGCGGTATCCGGCGTACGCTGCCTGGTAAAACGGCCAAGGGTCTTTGAGCGTTTGCCCGGCTCATAATGTTCCGCGTCGGCATCTTCAAAGCGTTTCACGCGGCCCATAAGCATGTCCATCATGTCCATTTCAGCTTCAAGCAAGGTACGTCCTTTGGCAACCACAACACCTCCGCCGGCTGCTCCACCCGCGGCAGCGCCACCACCACCATAGCCGCCTGCTTTGGCAGGAGCGCCTGTAGCAGGAGCTTCACCGCCGGCAGGTTTTGCCGCGCCATAGCCGCCGCCAGCTTTCACAGGAGCGCCACCACCACCCGTAACGACAGCCTCACCTGCTACATAAAGTGAACCCTTGCCCACAAAAATCCCAACAAGCCGCGCGGTACTTTCACCAAAAACGGGGCTGTGAGTGCGCACAAGATCAATATTTAATTCGGGGAATTCGTCCCGGAGCCTGCGCATGGCCTCAGCGCTGCGCCTCATGGAATCAAAATCAACACCGCCGCCACCACCACCGCCGGCAACCTGCGTACCAGCGCCGGCGCCACCACCGCCGTACCCACCCGCTTTAGGCGCGGCCGCGCCTTCTTCCGCGGGAGCAGCCGTTTTCGCGCCGCCATAACCTGCAGCTCCGCCGCCGGCCGAGACACCGCCGCCGACCGCGCTGCCGCCCATGGCCGCGTTGCGTTTGATGTACGTCATGGCGCCATAGCGTTCAAGAACCGATTTGCCAGCTTCGATGCTCGTTGCGTAAATCAGAACATTTTCAACCAGTTCCCGCAGGTCTTCACCTTCCGGGTCCTGAGCGAAAAATTCCTGCAGGACTTTCTCGGCGTGGGCTGTGGGTTTCAGGCCGTACTGCGCGATGAAACGCAGGGCGCGGAATGCACCGCGGACGTGAAGATCAGTACCCTGGGTATGTGGATAATTGAAACGGTAGGAACCCATATTAAAATCAGGAATTCCTCCATAATAATCAGAATAGTACAGCCTGCCGCCATCGCCGCGGCGGACAGTCGCGCGGTTGACCGACGCCTCAGGAATTTCTTCAAGAGCGCCGCGATGCGCGGTAGCGGAATAAACAACGGCCTGCCTGTCGCCGACCTTGCCGGCGGACATTTCTTCCACAAAACCGACCACGTTGATCTGGATCAGCCGTCCGGTTGAAATGCGCATGAAGGCGCGGCCGGCAAGCACATCAGCTTCCGTGACCTTCGTTCTCTCGACGCCGTCTTCATCAAAAGTGACGACTTCGGGCTTTTCAGCAAGACGCCTGGCGTTCTGGAGTGCCGAGGTTTCAAGCTCTCGGCTGATTTTCTTTTCAAACGCGTAATTGTAGACCGCTTCCATGAACAGATAGCGGCTGAATTTTTCTTCATCAATGTCTTCTTGGACCTTCGGCGTCCAGTAAACTTTCGCGATCAAGCCTGAGAGAGCAAAAAGAACGACAGGATAAATCCAGACCTGCCCAAAAATCCACGCACCAAGGCCAAAGTAAATACCTGCCAGCGCTGAGGCTGCAAGAGCGCCGAAAATGGCTATGGTTCTCCAGAAACCCTTCTTCATTGCGGCGGCGCGTTCAATGGTGACGAGGCGTTTTGAATCAATGTAACCTTTGCGAGCATGCTGGAGCAGGCGATCCTTGAAGTCGGGGTCCTGGCGCAGAAGTTCAAGCATCAGCACGCCAAAACGTTCGTTGTTCCGCTTGGTGCGTGAATTGTACATATCACTGACCCGGTCACGGAACCAGCGCGGCAGGAAGCTGCGCCGCTGACTATCAAGATGACTGCGCAGCCACGAGAGCGATTCCTGGAAATCCCGGAACCGGTCGGCATCAATCGGTATACGGAAAAGAAGGTCGACTTCCGTGGTTTGCTTTTCCCCATCAGGGCCAAGGAGGGCGTTACGTCTTGCTCCGCCAAAGGCAACGGCGCGCGGATCATTGATACGCGACAAGACTTCCGCAAGTACGCCGGTTTCCGGAATCTCATTGTCGGTCTGCGCGGTTTCTTCATATATCCAGCGGCGCTTGAACGTGTCTTTCCATTGTTCATCCGTCAAGGCGCGTGATTCTGAACGCCTGCGGGCTTCTTCAAAATTCTTGAAATCCTCGCGAATGCCGCCCATAACATCAAGAAGGACATTCTGTTCATCCTCAGACAGAGTCGAAGGAGCAATGCCGGGCAGCTCAGGAAGTACGCGGGCCTCTTCTTTATCTTCTTCGCGGATGTCTGTTTTAACAGCCTTGGCATAGCGGCGGATAATTTTGGCAGAGATCACGGTTAGAATACTGACTGTCAAGCCCGCCAGGAAGAAAGTATGGAAGAACAGGAAATACCATGGGAATTTCAGTAAGACGTCGAATGAAAAACCCTGGACCGAGAAAAACGCTCCAAATGTAGTTTTGTGCGCAATCGTTGA
>CAZKMJ010000219.1:0-3381 GCA_964553835.1 uncultured bacterium | reverse complement strand
ATCCGCATTCATCCGCTGGTCTGCACCGCTTTCAACGCCGACTTCGACGGCGACCAGATGGCCGTGCACATCCCGCTTTCTATGGAAGCGCAGATGGAAGCGCGTATCATCATGCTTTCAGCCAACAACATTTTCTCGCCTGCTTCCGGCCAGCCCATCGCGACTCCTTCACAGGATATCGTTCTCGGCATCTACTATCTTACGAAGGCCCGTGAAGAAGCGAAAGGCCAGGGCCTTGTGTTTTCCGGCGTCCAGGAAGCGCTTCTTGCTTACCAGGACAGGGAAGTTCACAAGCACGCGAAAGTGAAGCTTCGCCTTGAAGACGGCAAGATCATTGAAACCACCGTCGGCCGCATGCTGTTGAACCAGGTGCTTCCGAAGGGTTTCCGTATCGTGAATGAAGTCGTCGACAAGAAAAAGCTTTCCAAAATTATCGCGGATTGCTACCGCCAGTTCGGCCACTCCGAAGTTGTGGCGCTCCTTGACCGCCTGAAAGCGCTGGGTTTTGAAGAAGCTACCAAGGCCGGTATTTCCATCGGTCTGGAAGATATTCAGATCCCGAAGTCCAAGGAAGAGCTTTTGAACGAAGCTCGCGCTGAAGTCGATGCCATTGATAATCAGTACACCAACGGTCTTATTACCGACGGTGAACGTTATAACAAAATTATCGATATCTGGACCCACATCACGGACCGTGTCGCGGACGCAATGTTTGAAGGCCTGCATCCGTTTAACTCTGTGTTCATGATGGCCGATTCCGGCGCTCGTGGTTCCAAGCAGCAGATCCGCCAGCTGGCGGGTATGCGCGGTCTGATGGCCAAGCCTTCAGGCGAAATTATCGAAAACCCGATCACCGCGAATTTCCGTGAAGGTCTGACCGTGCTTGAGTATTTCATTTCGACTCACGGTGCGCGTAAAGGTCTGGCGGATACGGCTCTTAAAACCGCCGACTCCGGTTATCTGACCCGCCGTCTTGTGGACGTTGCCCAGGACGTAATCATTACCGAAATCGATTGCGGAACCCTTGCGGGTATCTTCATCGAGCCGGTTTATGAAGGGGAAGAAGTCATTGTGTCCCTGAAAGACAGGATCCTCGGCCGTACCGCTCTTGATAACGTCATGGACGTTGTCACGGACCAGCAGATTGTGAAAACCGGCGATATCATTGATGAAGTCATCGCTGACAAGCTGGAAGAGTTCGGCGTCGAAAAGATCCGCATCCGTTCCGTGCTGACCTGTGAATCCAAGAAGGGTGTTTGCGCCAAGTGCTATGGCCGCGATCTCGCGACCGGACGCATTGTTGAGATGGGCACTGCCGCTGGTATTATTGCCGCGCAGTCCATCGGCGAACCCGGCACGCAGCTTACGATGCGTACGTTCCATATCGGTGGTACGGCTTCCCGTATCGTCGAGCAGTCTTATTTCCGCGCGCGCAACAATGGTAAGCTCCAGTATCACGGCCTTAAAACCGTGCTCACGAAAAACGGCGACATCATTGTGCTGAACCGTAACGGTCAGCTGACCATTCACGATGAAACAGGCCGTGAAATGGAAAGCTACACCATTCCTTCTGGCGCCATCATTGGCTACAAAGACGGTGATAAGGTCAAGAAGGACGAAATTTTCGTCAAGTGGGATCCGTACACGGTTCCGATTCTGACCGAAGTTTCCGGTAAGGTCCGCTATGAAGATATTAAAGCGGGCGTAACCATGAATGAAGAAATGGACGCGACCACCGGTCTTACCGAACGCGTCATTATCGAACATAAAGAAGATCTTCACCCGCAGCTGCTGATCATCGGCGAAAAAGACGAAATCGTCGCTTTCTATCCGATTCCGACCGGCGCGCATATCGTGGTGAAGGACGGCCAGGAAATTACCAGCGGTACGCAGCTGGCGAAGACCCCGCGCAAAATCGCGAAAACCCGCGATATCACGGGCGGTCTGCCGCGCGTCGCTGAGCTTTTCGAAGCCCGCAAGCCCAAGAACCCCGCGATCATTTCCGAAATTGACGGTATCGTTGAAATCGGCGAAATCGTGAAGGGTCAGCGCAAAATCATCGTCAAGAGCCCGACCGGCATGGCCAAGGAATATTTGATTCCTCACGGCAAGCACCTGAACGTTTACAAAGGTGACAAGGTTGTGGCCGGTGACCAGCTTGTGGACGGACCGGTTGTGCCGCAGGACATTCTGCGTGTTTCCGGCGAACGCAGCCTTCAGGAATACCTGGTGAACGAAGTGCAGGAAGTTTACCGGCTCCAGGGCGTGCGCGTGAACGACAAGCACGTTGAAACCATCGTTCGCCAGATGTTGCGCAAGATCCGCATCGATGAGCCGGGTGACACCGATTTCCTGGTGGGCTCGCACATCGACAAGATCAAGTTCGCGGAAGAGAACGAAAAGATGCTGAAGAAAGACAAGCAGCCCGCGAAAGGTACCGCGATTCTGCTCGGCATCACCAAGGCCTCGCTTTCAACCGAAAGCTTCATCTCGGCTGCCAGCTTCCAGGAAACGACCCGTGTTCTCACGGAAGCCGCTTCTGCCGGAAAGCGTGACATGCTGCAGGGTCTTAAAGAAAACGTGATCATGGGGCATCTGATTCCCGCGGGAACAGGTTTCCATACTCACCAGGCAATTGATCTTGTGAAAGAGGTCTCGGACATTCTTCCGGACCCGACCAAAAATAAAGAAAAAGAAAAGGAAGCTGCTGCTGAGGCCGCTTCTTCGGAGAAGGAATAATGGCACCGACGATCAACCAGTTAATCCGCATGGGAAGAAGGAAATTCAAGTCGAAGACGAAGTCTCCGGCTCTGCAGGGCGCGCCCTTTCGCCGTGGCGTTTGCTTGCTTGTGCGTACACAGACGCCCAAGAAGCCGAACTCCGCGCTGCGTAAGATCGCGCGTGTCCGCCTGTCCAATGGCCAGGAAGTCACGGCCTATATCCCGGGCGTGGGACATAACCTTCAGGAACACTCCATCGTGCTTGTGCGCGGCGGCCGTGTGAAGGACCTTCCCGGTGTTCGTTACCACATCGTTCGCGGCAAACTGGATACCACCGGTGTTGCGGACCGTAAAAAATCCCGTTCTAAATACGGCGCCAAGGCGCCTAAGGCGGGTGGCGGCGGCGCTAAAGCAGCCCCGGCCAAAAAGTAAGGGGAAAGAGAGACCATGAGACGCCGTAGAGCTAAAAAGAGAGAAATTTTACCCGATCCCAGGTATTCAGACCTGCAGGTATCGAAGATGATCAATATTGTTATGGAAAGAGGGAAGAAGAGTTTAGCTGAGCGTATTCTTTATAGTGCCCTCGATATTCTTAAAGAAAAAACTGGAAAAGAACCTCTTGAAGTTTTCAAGAAATCGATAGATAATGTACGCCCTTTGC
>CAZKMJ010000218.1:0-3413 GCA_964553835.1 uncultured bacterium | reverse complement strand
CCATCGGCATCCATGCCTCCGCCAAGCTGTCCATGCTTCCCTATAATTTCGATGAAGAGACCCAGACCGGCATTGAAGTGTTCCCGCAGGACAAACTGGACGCGGACCTTCAGCAGGTCGACCTGCGCAAGCGCAACACCTGGCGGCTGGTGCTGCATGAAGTGGAAACCGCGGAAATGCTGGAAGTGCATTTGGTCAACGCCGTCGCGCCATTTATTCTGGCGGGAAAATTAAAACCCCTGATGCTGAAGCACACCACAGGTGAACAACACATCATCAATGCCTCCGCCATGGAAGGAAAATTTACACGCTGGACCAAGACGGACAAACACCCGCACACCAATATGGCCAAGGCCGCGCTAAACATGATGACCCTGACTTCCGCGCCGGACTATGCCAAGGACAAGATCTATATGAATGCCGTGGACACCGGCTGGATCACCGACGAAGACCCGGCCCACCTCAGCCAGGCCAAAAAGGAAATGCATGACTTTGAGCCGCCGCTGGACATTGTGGACGGCGCGGCCCGCCTGCTCGACCCTCTGTTTTCAGGCATCCTGACCGGGGAGCATGTCTGGGGCAAGTTCCTGAAGGACTACAAACCTACGGATTGGTAAGATTCTATCTACAAATTCGTGCGGAATTCCCCGCGCGAAACCCTGCATCGCCCCGATATTCGACTCTTTACATCTGAAGCGCCCTTATCTCCTTCTAGTTGGCATGAAATATGCGAGTGTTTCCAATAAGATTACTTTGGTATTACCCTCTTCTCTCTTCACCGGACTTAGAATCCAAACATGCAAAGATGCATCCCAAAAAGGAAGGTCTGTGCATGCCTGTTCATTTGTCTTAGCATCTCCATGCCTGTTCAAGCTTCTTCCCAGGCCGACAATCCACCCGCCATCGTATCCCTTCTAAATGAAATGAAGCCGGAAAAACCGGCCCCGATCCTTGTCAAAGGGTTAGGAAATCTCCCCGCCGAGGTAAAACCCGAGAAGCCCGACTTTTTTATTGAGGAAGAATTAATCCCGAAAGAAGCCCAGTATTTTTCACCCCAGTTCGGCATGGATGCCCGCAGCGGCATGCCTTATGACCATGTCCGCATACGACCCCGCAAAGGCATTCTGGGTGAAATCGGCAATTACACGGCGGCTTCCAAACTTTCGCTCTCCATTCCCTTTCTTTTGGACGTTGCGCGCAAAAGGCATGCCTACCGTTTCGTAAAAATGGAACCCGCGGAAGCGGAGAAACTTCTCGAGACGTCCCTGCGCACACAACTGGCCTACATCGCGGACTATCCGGCTTTCGGCGGATTCCTGCCCTGGGTCGATATCCGTCCCAACGGTAAAATCGCGCCGGCGAACACCAAGATCCCGTCGCTCGACAACGGTCAGCTGACCTGGGCGCTGGTTTACGTGGTCGCGGTCTGGGAAAATTCTCCCAAACCTGCCCGCCGCAGAATCGCGTCGCTAGCGCAAAAAATCCTCAACAGCCAGGACTACGTGAAATTTTTTGACCCGGAACAAAAACTGCTGTTCGGAACTATTCAACAGACAACCACGGGCGAATGGGTTGGTGACAAAAGTTATTACATCAATGATATGTTTGAGGGCATCATGGCCGTTCTGTGGGCCGTGCTCAATCGCCAGGTACCGGAAGACGCGTGGTATAACCTGGCCATCCCCACTTCCGATTACAAAACCAGCCAGGGTGAAACCATCACAACATTTCAGGGCTTCAAGGCGTCGTTCCACGAGCATTGGGCCACTGGTTTTCTTCCCTTGATGGAAGGGCCGCTTGCGCCACTTTATAAAAACCATCTTTACGCGCAGGCCGATTTCGCTCGCCGTAACGGCATCCCCGGCTTTCTGAGCACGGCCTACGACCCACGCGGCACCTACCGCCAAATGGGCGTGCCTGATATTTCCATGCATCCGGTTGACCGTGCGGATGTGGCCGTGGTTTTCGCGACTGCAATGGCCAATCTGATTTCTCCCGCCGAAGGCGCGCGCTGGCTGAAAAATCTTTATCAGTTTGGAAACCTGACTTCAAAATTCGGCGCGGTCGAATCACTTGGTCCGGATGGTTACGCCGATATTTTTACGGCGGACGCAAAAGGCATGACGCTTCTTTCCGCGGGCGGCGGCATTTCCGGCGACATCAAAAAATATCTACTGAGAAAAAAAGTACCGGGCACGGACATTTCCATGTACGCCAAGTGGATTGAGCTGATGCAGGGCAAGTATTACCAGATGCAGCAGGCGCGGCAGAACCGCCCCGTTTATATGCCGTCCAAACCTTTTCCAGGGCCACCACCTGCTGATGAAGCCATTCAGGTGCGCGAAATGCCGCTTACCGATCCGGGAGAACGATTTGACATTACCGGTCATTTGCAAAAAGGCCACCTGCACGGAAAAAATGTGTGGTCAGTCGACCAGAAAACGCTGGAAGACGATCTGGGTCCGGGGAAAATCCTGCAATTTGAGTTTGATATCCCGCCCTATTATCCCTACTTTGACCAGTGGGCGTTTCGCGGCACTTATGTGGACAAGGCCGTGCGGATTTCGGACATGAAATACCTGCGCGTCAAAATCCCGGTGATGTCCGCTCCCATGCTTTACGAAGTCGAACTTAAAAGCGATGACGTGGTGCTGGCCACCAGCGTGATCGACACCAGCGTTGCCGGCAGCAGCGTGGAAAACGGATGGAAAACCATCATCCATCCCATCAATCCCATCCCGGAATCGGATGAAAAACCTTTCAACTATATATCCATCGCCATCCATGATCCCCGCTACCTGGCCGGCGATTACGCGCTCTTTGGCCGCAAAGGCACGGTGCAGATCAAAACACTGGACCTTCTGCAGAACCTTCCGCCTGGAGAAACGGCGGTGCACAAAAGTTCCGACGCGATCCTGAAAGAAGCGGCTGAAATGATCCAATACTGGCGGCCCAGCCATGGCGACAAACCCATCAAGCGGCCCTTTGCTTCCAACAGCTACCAGTTCCCCGGCGGGCGCGGCTGGCGCGGCGGCTACATGCCTTACACAGACATGTCACAATTCAGGTTTTTAAGGGTCAAAATGCGAAACCTCAGCGGAAATTGCAACTGCATGAATATTGAGATCAAACACGAAGACAGGTTTCAGGTGTGCTACAAAGTACCGGTCAGGCTGCTGCCGGATGGCGAGTGGGTCACGCTGGAAATCAAAATTCCTGAAGGCCCGTCCGAGCCTTTGAATTATTTCGCGATCTCCGACCCATCGGGAGAATTTGAAATTTCTTCCATTTCCTTGTCGAATGATGAATTAAAAGCGGTGCCGGGCGTGATCAAAATCCACGAAATCACAAAAAAACCCGCGCGCTGCGAGTTTCTATGCTCATTTTAATCTTCCGGCAATCCGTTCCGCGAT
>CAZKMJ010000217.1:0-3437 GCA_964553835.1 uncultured bacterium | reverse complement strand
AGTGGTTATCTGGCCAGCCTGGACATTGCCCAGCGCGGCAAGCCGGAAATCAAAACGCCCGCGCCGCAGTCCGCCAAGCCCGAACCTTTTGACACCCCGAATCTGCGCACTATTGATGAAATCAGCCATCGTTTCAAGATCAAGCCGTCGCAGATGATCAAGACCATGATTTTTGTCGCGGACAATAAAACCGTCGCCGCCCTTGTAACAGGGGACAGCGAAGTGAATGAAGGCAAGCTGCGCAAATTGATCGGCGCTGCTGCCATCCGTCCTGCAACCTCGGAAGAAATTCGCACGGCTACCAAGGCGCCCGTGGGTTTTGCCGGGCCGGCAGGCCTGACCATTCCGGTTTACGCGGACTGGGATATTCTGATGGGCACTGATTTTGTGACCGGCGGCAATGAGCAGGACAAACATTTAAAGAATGTGGCCCCGGGCCGTGATTTTAATCCCACGGATTCCGGTGACATCCGTTTTGTCAAAGAAGGCGACCTTTCTCCGGACGGCAAAGGTAAGCTGCGGCTGACTACAACCATGGAAGTTGGTCATATTTTCAAGCTGGGCACTCGTTACACCAAGGCGCTTGGCGTGGAAATCCTGGATGAAAAAGGTGAACGTGTTCCCGTCATTATGGGCTGCTACGGCATTGGTGTGAACCGCATCCTGGCAGCGGCCATTGAAGAGCACCACGACGAAAAGGGGATTAAATGGCCAGCCGCCATCGCACCATTTGCTGTTGAGATCATTACCGTGAATCAGGCTGAGGCGACCGGCCGCGAAGCTGCCGAAAAAATTTATGAAGTCCTGACCAAGGCCGGAAAAGAAGTGCTTTTTGATGACCGTGAGGAACGCGCGGGCGTTAAGTTTAACGACGGGGAACTTCTCGGGATTCCGGTGCAGATTGTGGTGGGTGAGCGGGGATTGAAAGAAGACAAGATTGAGATCAAGCGGCGCGCTAGCGGCACCACCGAATCCGTTTCCTACAGCGGGTTCCTGAAGACCCCCACCTTCTAGTCAGCTACAAAAACGTAGATTCCCGGTTTTTTTACCCCTTTCTGGGGCCACTCTAAAGAATTATCCCTTGGGAAACCGCCTTGAACCCGGGTTTGGCACGTAACTTGATAGTTCCATGCCCATCATGACGAAAACAGCAGACGGGATCTTTGGGCAGTATCAGGCTGGGGACTTTTACGATGAGTTTTTTGAAGCTGACGAAAAGCCAAGGGAAGTCGTCCGCCCCCTGATCGACGGCATTAACGGCCTCACAAAGCAGGAAATACTGAGCCGACAGGAAGCCGCGGAAAAATCTTTTTTAAATTCCGGTATTACGTTTACAGTTGGAAGTGGAAGCCAGGGCATCGACCGGATTTTTCCATTTGACATTATTCCCCGCCTGATCGAGCCTGCTGAATGGGCCCGCATGGAACGCGGATTAAAGCAGCGCATCACGGCTCTCAATAAATTCCTTCAGGACATTTACAGCCATCAAAGGATCCTGAAAGATAAAGTCATTCCCGCCGAGCTTATTCTATCCGGAAAACATTTTCTCAAGGACTGCGTAGGGCTTTTTCCGCCCCAGGGAATCTGGTGCCATGTTACGGGCACGGACCTTGTTCGCCACAAGGACGGTAACTATTACGTCCTGGAAGATAATCTGCGCTGCCCTTCCGGTGTTTCCTATGTCCTGGAAAACAGGGCCGTGGTTAAAAAGGCATTTCCTTCATTTTTCCGCAATTACGCGATTGAAACAGTGGAAAATTATCCTGAGCAGCTTCTTGCCACGCTTAAATTTATCGCGCCGCACAACCGGCCCGACCCAAATGTGGTCGTTCTGACTCCGGGTATTTATAATTCCGCTTATTTTGAACATTCATTCCTGGCGCAGCGTATGGGGACAGAGCTGGTGGAAGGCCGTGATCTCGTGGTCCAGGACGGCTACGTTTACATGAAAACCACCCGGGGCCTTCAACGGGTGGACGTGATTTATCGCAGGATCGACGACGTTTTTCTCGACCCACTGGTTTTCCGAGAAGATTCCACTTTAGGTGTGCCGGGACTGATGGAGGTCTATAAGGCCGGCCATGTAGCGCTTGCGAACGCGCCTGGCACAGGCATTGCCGACGACAAGGTCATTTATAAATTTGTGCCGGAAATGATCCGCTACTATCTAAGCGAAGAGCCTATTTTGCAAAATGTTCCGACCTATCTCTGCTTTTACGAGAAAGAGCGGAAATATGTTCTGGATAACCTGGACAAGCTCGTGGTCAAGCCCGCGAATGAAGCAGGGGGATACGGAATGCTGATTGGTCCTGCATCCACGGAAGCGGAGCGGGAAAAATTCGCGGAACTGATCAAGGAATCTCCGCGCAACTATCTGGCGCAGCCCACGCTTTCTCTTTCTCGCGTGCCTACTTTGATTGGAAACCAATGTGAGGGCCGGCATGTGGACCTTCGCCCTTATATTTTGTACGGCCGCAATGTTTTTGTGCTGCCGGGCGGCTTGACGAGGGTTGCTTTAAAAAAAGGCTCGCTCGTGGTGAATTCATCGCAGGGCGGCGGCAGTAAAGACACCTGGGTGTTAAGAAAGGGGGCGTTTTAATGTTAAGCCGTGTCGCGGATTCAATCTATTGGATGCAGCGGTACCGTGAACGCGCTGAGAACATCGCGCGTTTGATCGACGTGAATCTCTATTTGAGTATTGACGCTCCCGGCAATGACCAGCAGCAATGGCAGCCGATCGTTAGCACGACAGGGCAGTCCGCGCTTTTCCAGGAGCTGTACGGCAGCGCGACGGAAAAAGATGTGATTGAGTTCCTGACTTTTGATGAGCGCAACCCGGACTCCATTCTCAACTGCCTTTACCGCGCGCGCGAGAACGCGCGATCGATCCGCTCCAATATCACATTTGAAATCTGGCATGAGCTCAATCTTTTGTATCTATTTACCCGGAAAATCGCGGGAACGCGCAAAGAACTGAAATCTCTTTACGAATTTTATGACCGCATCCGGCGCTCCTGCCAGCTTGTGACCGGAATGACAGACACGACTATGTCCCACAATGAAGCCTGGCACTTCGGCCGCATTGGAAACCTGCTGGAGCGCGCGGACCAGACCTCCCGTATTCTGGACGTAAAATATTTTATCCTCCTGCCTACACCGGAACATGTCGGGACGCCCTATGATGACAATCTTTGGGCGGCCCTGCTGCGGTCTATCAGCGGCCTGGAGATGTACCGGAAGCTGTATCACGAAATTCATCATGCCCATGTCATTGATTTTATGATTTTAAACCGTGAATTTCCCCGCTCGGTCCACTCTTGTCTTTTCAGGGCGCAGACTTCGATCCGTATACTGGCCGCGGAAGGGCCGGAAGATTTTTCTCGCGGGCCGCTCTTTCTTCTCGAGGCGGGTGATCCAGAGCCCCGTGTTGATGTCGT
>CAZKMJ010000216.1:0-3572 GCA_964553835.1 uncultured bacterium | reverse complement strand
AACGGCGCGGACGCGCTCATTCTTTTCAAGGAAAACCGCATGGATGAACTCAAGCGTTACTGTCTTGAGGACGTGCGGTTGACCAAGGAAGTTTATGAATACGGCTGCCGCGAAGGAAAAATCCTGTTTACTTCTTCATGGGACTATAAGACTTATGATATCCCTGTCAGCTGGAAGCAAACGACCGACCAGATCCTGGCCTCAAGCACCAAAATGAAGGAAGCCGCGTTTCCTGCCAGCCTTTTCTAGTTGTAACCCCTTGTATTTAATTAAGTTATAATTTTCCCCCGACAAATCCTTCAGTCAATTTCCACTTTGTGATACAATGCCTTTTTTACGCAAGTCCGCTGTGACAAATAAGTTGGAACGAGGAACCTGAATTGAAGCTTCCCATTTACATGGACCACAACGCAACCACTCCCATTGATCCCAGGGTGCTGGATGCCATGATGATTTACATGACTTCCGAGTTTGGAAACGCGGCCAGCATCAACCATTCGTATGGCTGGCGGGCGGAGAAGGCTGTGGAAGAGGCGCGTGAAACCATCGCTTCTTTCATCAACGCCGATCCTAAGGAAATTGTGTTTACCAGCGGCGCGACGGAATCAAATAATATTGTGCTCAAAGGCGCGTTCGAAGTTTATTCTGAAAAAGGCAATCACATCATTACCCAGGTCACGGAGCACAAGTCCGTGCTCGACACCTGCAAGTATCTTGAGAAGCACGGCGCCAAGGTCACGTATCTGCCTGTGGATGAAAATGGCGTCATCAATCTTGATGAGTTGCGCAAGGCCATTACAGACAAGACCATTTTGATTTCCATTATGGCCGCGAACAATGAAATCGGAACGCTGCAGCCCATCGCGGAGATTGGAAAAATCGCCAAGGAAAAGCATGTGCTGTTCCATGTGGACGGCGCCCAGGCCGCGGGCCGTGTTTCGCTTGATGTGCAGGAAGAGGGGATTGATATGCTTTCCCTTTCGGCGCACAAACTTTACGGCCCCAAGGGCATTGGTATTCTCTATGTGCGTGGAAAAAACCCGCACGTGCGTCTTGCCCCCGTCATTCATGGCGGCGGCCACGAGCAGGGTCTTCGTTCCGGCACGCTGAACGTGCCTGCGATCGTGGGTTTTGCCAAAGCATGTGAAATTGCCAAAGAAGGAATGTTCAAGGAAAACGCTCGTATGGTTGGGCTGCGTGAACAGCTTCGCAACGGCATCTGCCGCCAGCTGGACGGCGTTTATGTGAACGGGCATCCGACCAATCGCTTGCCCAATAATTTAAATCTGAGCTTCACTGGCGTTGAAGGCGACGCTCTTTTGATGGGGCTTTCGGATGATGTCGCGGTTTCTTCGGGTTCGGCATGCACTTCAAAAGCGGTGGGGCCGTCTTATGTGCTGAAAGCCATTGGCCTGACGGGTGAGCGCATCGCCGGCGCGCTGCGTTTTGGTCTTGGACGTTTCAACACAGAAGAAGAAGTGGATTATGTGGTAGACCGGGTTGTCAGCACGGTCAAAAGATTGAGAGAAATGTCCCCGATGGGAAAGGTAAAAAAATAACATGGCTATTTTTTTAACACAGGGCGCGATCGCGGAAGTGAAGCGCATGGCGGAAAAGGAAACGGCTCCGGGCGTGGGGCTGCGGCTTGGTGTTAAGGGCGGCGGCTGCTCCGGGCTTTCCTATTTCATGAATTTTGACGTCAAAAAAGACAAGGACAATGAGTTTGATTTTGAAGGGCTGAAAGTTTTCGTGGACCCCAAAAGTCTTCTTTATCTTAAAGGCACGACCCTTGATTACGCGGACACGCTCCAGGACAAAGGATTTAAATTTATCAACCCGCAGGCCAGCAAGACCTGTGGATGCGGAGAATCATTTTCAGTATGAAACGTTCCCAGCTTGAAATAGACACGCCGGAAACAAAAGCGGCAGCGGCTGAAACCAGGGCCGTTAAAAAGTCGGCTGCGGAGAAGCTTAAATCCCTGCACGCGGACATAGCTTATCTTGGTAAATGCCTGACCCGCGTTCTTGTGGAGCAGGAAGGCAAGCCTTTCCACGACCTTGTGGAGTCCATCCGCAATCTGTCCATTGATCTGCGCGCCAAATACACGCCGGAGCGTGAAAACCGGCTGGCTGAAAAAATCCAGTCGCTCGACCTTGAAAAAGTGACCAAGGTCATCCGCGCGTTCACTATTTATTTCCAGCTGGTCAATCTGGCGGAAGAAAAGCACCGCGTGCGCCGCAAGCACCAGTACGAAGAGCAGGGAATCACCCAGCTGGGTTCGCTTGAGCACATCGTGGAAAAATTCAAGCATGACAAGGTCACTTTCCGCAAGCTGGAAAAAATCCTTTCTGAATTTTCGATCGAACTTGTTCTCACCGCGCATCCCACGGAAGCCCAGCGCCGTTCCGTGCTTGAAAAGATTTTTGACATCGACCGCCTGATGCAGGAGCGCGAATATCGCGTTCTTTCGCCGCGTGAGATGGAAGCGATTGACGAGCGCATTTGTAATGTCATTACCTTGCTGTGGCAGACTGATGAATTGCGCCGCAGGCGCCAGACTGTGCTCGACGAAGTGGACAATGGTCTTTTCTATCTGGACGAAGTCCTTTTCAATGTTCTTCCCGAGACTCTGGTTCGTTTCTACAAGCTGCTGGGCAAGTCTTATCAGAAAGAAATCCCGTTCCGCCCCTCAATCAAGTTTGGTTCCTGGATTGGCGGGGACCGCGATGGCAACCCGTTTGTTACACATGACATCACGTTGGAGGCTATGCGCCGCCAGAAAGACCTCCTCCTGCGCAAATATATTAGTGCTATGGAAGTCATGATTCGTGATTTCAGCCAGTCCATCCACCTGGTGGGTGCTTCGCGTGAGCTTCTTGATTCGGTGGAGGAAGATTCCCGCGCTCTGAAGCTTTTTGCGGAAGCGACACGCGAAAAAAGCCGTCACGAGCCTTACCGCAAAAAAATTTCCATGATGCAGCGCAAGCTGGTCAACGCACTGCGTTTGAATTCCCAGGAATCCCAGCGCAAGACCGCGCCGGATCAGACGATTGAGGCTTATTACGCCCATGCCAAGGCTTTCCGCCAGGATCTGGAAATTTTGTTCCGCTCCTTGCGCAAAAACAAGGGGGAATACCTTGTGCCTCGCGTTGAAAAGCTGCTGGCTTCGGTTGACCTTTTTGGCTTTCATTTTGTGAAGCTTGACGTGCGTGACAATAGCGATTCAATCGAGATGGCGGTGCAGGAAGTCCTGGAAAAAAACAAGCTGATCAAAAAGCCCCTGCGCGAAATTCCGGAGGACGAAAAAGTCACACTTTTTACGCGCCTGATCCAGGACGCGCCGCGCGCACCGCTTTTGAAGCATACTTTTTCCGAGCATACGCAGGAAGTGCTGGCTACGTTCCACGCCATTTTCGAAATTCGCTCCAAGTTTGAACCGGGAGCGCTCGACCGTTACATCCTGAGCATGACCCGCGGCCGCGCCGACGTGCTGGCTGTGGTCTGGCTGGCGCTTGAGACCCACAATGAAGGTCTCATGGTTGTTCCTCTTTTTGAAACCATCCAGGACCTG
>CAZKMJ010000215.1:0-3626 GCA_964553835.1 uncultured bacterium | reverse complement strand
ATAAATACCAAATAAAAAAAAGCAGGTCAGGAAGTAAAAATGCATGAAGAGCCGGCTTCCTGTCCAGATAAATTCCGGTTTGCCTTCCGGCTTTGAATTTTTAAGATGATAAAAGGAAATAAACGCAAACACCGCGAACTGGACCGCAAAAAGCCAAAGCCGCTGGTTAGGCGTGGCAAGCCCGGCGATTTTTCCGGCGAAACCCAGAAGGTTCAGCTGGGCAAAAAGGAAAAGATACGAAACCAGCGGCACCGCCAGATAGGCCGCGGTCCACCGTTTGTCCTTTTTGATCAGCTCGCGCACCGCGCGCGCGAAAACCGAATAAAAAAAGGCCACCCACATCCACGCGTAAAGGTTGCCCGCCGGCACACCGAACCAGCCCTGGTCGAGCGGGATACTCCAGGTCCAGTAATTCATGCGGATGGCAATGGCGTCGAGCGCCAGATCGATCCAGACAGCCAGCAAGCCGTCAAAAAAGGGCCGGGCGCTGGCCGGAATGCCCGAAGCATCGGAAATTTCCATGGCGCCCGCCAGGATCACGGCCCACAGCATGGCAATGCAGAGCGGCACGCCATGCGGCATAACCATAAAATCCGGAGAATAGTGGTAGCTTTTGAAATAGCGCATGTCGAGCAGCTCCAGAAGAAAACCATAAACAAACATCAGGAGGAACTCGAAGGCGCGCGGCCAGCCTTTTTTCGCGGACTTCACGAAACCAATGGCGAAGAGGAAGATCGCCGATGCTTCTATAAAAACAAAATCAGGCTTCACTGGAAGAACTGCGTTTCATGGCCTGTAATTTGCGCATCGGGGGCGCCATCCGCCAGCGCCAGGATTTTTTCAAAACTTCCTTCCATGAAACGGCGGTCATTGGAAATCATGCACACGCCGATGGAAGCGGTCTGCCATTTTTCAAGGTCGCCCACTTCACTGACCGAAACATTGAAAGAACCGCTGATTTTGTCCTTGAGACTTTTAACGACCCTGCGCTTTTCTTTTAAAGACTGTGCCGCGGGAATATGAAAGGTCATGACCATGGCGCCGACAACCGGGTTATTCATCTTGCCTGCCTTTCCTGCAGCGGCACCAACAGGCAAAGTACCGCGAAAAAAACCACGAACAAAGTGTAAGCATCCTCCCAATGGCCATTGCCCATGACCAGCCATTGCTTTCCAATCGCGATGGCGATCATATAAGCCGTGAACCACAGCGCGGAGGAAGAAAGATTTTTTCGGATTTTAGGGACCAGAAAATCCGTGTCCGGCCGCAGAAGCACAACCACGCCCATGACCAGAAGAAACACGCTGGCCGACGCGATATAGGGCCACAGCACCGAAAAAGGCCGGGTAATCAGCCAGTGACGGAAAACATTGTTGGTGTTGAGCAGCGGCACCAGCACCATCCAGACCAGGAAGCCGGCGCGCTGGACAGTCAGGATTTTTTCCGCGGGTTCCCGGCGGAAGCGGAAATCCTGCAGGCCGCTGGCAAATCCCCAGAAGATAAAGCCCGCCGTAAAACCCAGGATCTGGTCGCGCAGGACCCACCATGTCCAGCCCGTGCCAAGGTATCCCTGATAACCCGCGCTCAGCAGGATAGCGGAAAAAAGAAAGGCCGCGCCCCAGGCCAGAGTGCCCAGCAGGGTGAAAATCCAAATGATGGAAGATTTTTTATGAAAATAATTGTAGCCATGGAGCGCGAAAATTCCGGCCGGGAAAAGAATCATGTCCCATTTTTCCTGATTAAGAACGCCCAGAAAGACAAGCCACATAAGGACCACAGCACCCAATGCGGAAAGGTCCATGCGTGTCAGTTTCTTTTCAGAAAATGCGAAACCCAGAAAGGTGGCGCCAAGCGCGCCCCAGACCATGCCCACGCCCAGGATATGCCAGAATTCTTTTTTGACTTCACCAAAAGCGGAGGCATGCGCGACCGCGTCAAAGAAAGCACCGTAGCTGATATGCCCGCCCGCGGCAAACCCGAGCGCGCCCAGCATCAATGCCTGACCAATGGACTCGCGCCAGTGTTCCTCTTTCATGCAGAACGCGGGCACAAGCGCCATGCAAACGCCGGGAATGAGCGCGCCTTTCAAATGGCCGAACTGTCCGCGCAGGGACCAGGCCAGGGCCATCCACACACCCGCAAGGCAAGCTTCAACAAAGATTTTCCGGATATTTTTCACTGCGTCTGCATTCCTTCAAAAAGGTCTTTTTGGCGGTTTGTAGAAAGTTCTGTTTCTTCCAGCAGGCCCGAAATGCCAAGACCAACCAGCCGGACCGGCTTCTTCCCTGCCTCCGTTTTTGCGTCAAGCAGTTCCGCGGCCGTCTTGTAAATATCGTCCACAGAGGGGTAATACGGGAGGGTCCTTGAGCGGGTAATCTGTTCAAAATCGTGGTATTTGACCTTGAGTACAACGGTGCGGCCCTTCTGGCCCTGCCCTTTCAGGTCCTCAAAAATATCACGGGCGAATTCCTGGAGCTTCATTTTCAGGAATTTCTTGTCCATAACGTCGGAAGAAAAGGTTTCTTCCTCGCTGCACTGTTTGGCAGGTGTGTTGGGCTCCACTTCCCGGTCGTCTCGCCCGTGCGCGCGCTCATAAAGGGAGTAGCCCCACTTTCCAAAATGCTGCATCAGAAATTCTTTTTTCTTCAGCGCCAGCTCGCCGCAGGTCTTGATGCCCAGCCCGTGCAGTTCTTTTTCACTGACCGGTCCCACACCAGGTATTTCGCGCACAGGTAAATTTTCCAGGAAATTTTCAACTTCATTGGGTTTGACTACGGTCAACCCATCCGGTTTTTTGAAACCGGACGCGATTTTGGCCAGGAAAAGGTTGGGGGCGACTCCCGCGGAAGCTGTAAGCTGGGTCACGGCAAAAATGTTCTGTTTGATCAAAGACGCGACCATGACCGGATCTTCCACGCCAAACCGGTGCTTCGTGACATCCAGGTAGGCCTCATCAATGGAGACCGGTTCCACCAGGTCCGTGTGCTGGCGCAGGATGGCCATGATGGTGCGTGAAGCCAGTGAGTATTTTTCGAAATGAGGGCGGACAAAAATGCCGTGGGGGCAAAGCTTGCGGGCCTGGGCCGCAGGCATGGCGGAGCGGACACCAAATTTGCGGGCCTCATAGGAGGCCGTGCTGACCACTCCCCGGCCAAAAGGGTCGCCGCCTACGATCAGAGCCTTGCCCCGGTATTCGGGATTGTCCCTCTGTTCGATGGCCGCGAAAAAAGCGTCCATATCAATATGGATAATCTTTTTTTGCCACATTCTGCCGAATATTATACTGTGCTATAATTTATAAAAACAGGGGGATCTGATGGGCGAAGACAAGATCACATTGAATCTGGGAGGCCGTGAAGTGGAGGCCGTTCCGGTGGAAGTGAACCAGGCCGGAGAGCACTGGAATGAATACCTCCTCGAGGATGGCACCGTCCTCAAAATGAAGCTGGTTTTGAAGAAAGTTTTCAAGGTAGCCAACGAAGTCGACGCGGAAGGTAATCCCGTTTACGTCATGCAGTCGACCAATGTTTCTACGGTCAACTCTCCGAAAAAGAAGTAACCAGCGGTTTTTTAAACATGCGGACCATTGTTGTCATGGTTGAAGTAACTCCGGTCCCGCGCCAGGC
>CAZKMJ010000214.1:0-3627 GCA_964553835.1 uncultured bacterium | reverse complement strand
TTTTTTTTTATATTATTATAAATAAGGC
This sequence comes from uncultured bacterium, assembly GCA_964553835.1. GTDB lineage: Bacteria > Omnitrophota > Omnitrophia > Omnitrophales > Aquincolibacteriaceae > CAYLPP01. Next base: position 3,599 of record CAZKMJ010000214.1, on the reverse strand, counting down.
CATTCCGGCGCTTTCAGGTCAGCCTTATCAGTACCTGTCCGGAAATTTCCTGGCATGGAAAGACCAGGGAATAGGGGAATTCTTCCGCCATGTAGCAAGCCCTGCTTCAGCCGCTTACGTTTTCAAGATTTTTATGCCGCTTGGCTTTTTGCCCTTTGGTGACTTGAGCATTCTACTGGCCCTGCCAGCCCTTGCGCAGAACCTGACGTCCCGCAATGAGCTCACCCTTTCAATCTTCACGCAATACACTGCTTTTCTGACTCCTTTTATTTTCTGTTCGCTTGTTGAAACGCTAAAAAGATTTCATCCGCGTTATCCTGCGGTACTGGGTTACCTGCTTTTTTCTACAATTTTCATGGCTGGCGTTTCGGATAACTATGATATTCAAACACTCTACAAATCAATGACCCCGCATATGCGGCAGATTCCCCGCGTCCTGTCGATCCCTGAAGATGCCTCAGTGCGGACGCACGAGGCCTTGATGCCCTTTCTGGCCAACCGCAAAGAACTGCACATGTACGAAAACAACCACCCTCGCGAAGGCGGTTCCGAAAAAGCCCTCAAAGCAGAATATGTGGTCCTTGACCTTATGTTTCTGCACGGTCACGCCCCCGAAATGGACGTGATCAAGAACTACAATATGGTCCAGAGCGGCGGGGGACTCATGGTTTACAAAAGAAAATGAACTGGTTTATTGATCGCCAGACCGTCATTCTACAGCTCGTTCCTTTGATAGGCGCCGCCGCGGGCCTGATGCTTCCCTCAAAACTTTTCTCAAAAACTTTTTCAAACCCGCAATACCGGCATTTTACTTTCTTTTCGGCGCTTTGTGCCGCCGCTGCTTTCGGGGTCCTGACCTGGGTCAACCGAAACGTTCTGTTTTCATTCATGAATTCCGCGGACGAACATTCTTGCTGGTTCATGGCGCAATACCTTGCGGCTGGAAAACTTTGGGCCCAGCCGCACGCCTTGAAAGAATTTTTTGAGATTCCCCACATCGGCGTGGTGGGGGACAAATGGTTCAGCGTTTATCCGCCGGGCTGGCCCATGATCTGGGCACTCGGACTGAAACTCCACATGAAAGACCTGCTCAATCCGCTCATCTCGGCTCTTTCCGTATTCTGGACCCTGCGATTGGGCAAAAGGATTTATGGCGAAGCTGCTGCCAGCCTCGCCTTTTTTCTTTTAATGTTCAGCCCGTTCTTCCTGCTGAATGGCGCTTCCTATTATTCCCACAATCTCTGCATGCTGCAGATGCTGCTTTTTCTGGAACTCTTCCTGAACTGGTATGAAAGCGGAAAAATGAAATGGGCGGCGGCCAGCGCTCTCTTGCTGGGCTGGGCGCTTGCAACACGTTACCTCACAGCCGCGGCCATGGGTTTTCCCGCGGCCGCAGTCATGGCCTGGAAAATTTTCACGCAAAAGGGGAAGGGTCTCAAAAGTTTCGCGGTGTTCTGCTTCATTTTTGTTTGTTTAAACCTTCTCCATCTTTATTACAACTTCCTGATCACGGGAGATTTTCTGGATGCTCCCAATCATTTTGTGCGAAGCCATGAGAAACTTGGCTTTATCGCGGACTATACGCCGCTGACCGGCCTCGATTATCTTTTTAAGCGCATCCTTTACCTGACGGACTGGACCCCGCCCGGGGTGGTTATTTTGTTCCTTTTTGCCGCAATTCCCGCTAAAATCCGTGGTCTGGGAGACGCCCTGGCGCGCCTGAATGTCCTGTGCCTCCCGCTGGCCTATTTTTTCTATTATTCCTGGGGCGGCAATCAGTACGGCCCGCGTTACCTGATAGAAAGTTATCCGTTCCTGCTTCTTACTTTCAGCGCCCGCGCCCTGGAAATGAAGAACAAAAAAATCGTTGCGGGCTTTCTGGCAGCTGTCTTTATCAGTTCACTTCCCGTACTGGAACGTCAGATCGATTTTTTCCGGAAGGTTACCTGGGAACGCCGCCAGGTATACGCGGCCGCGGAAACAGAGCTGCAAAAACCCGCGGTGGTTTTTATAAACGGTTTTATCGGCGATACCCTGGTCATGGCCCAGGAAGATACGTCTCGTAACAGCCCTTTTTTGAATACACCTGTGGTCTATGCCCAGGACAGGGGAGAAAAAAACAAGCTGCTCCTTCCTTTTTTTCCAGAGCGGCATTTTTACAAGGCAACCTATGATCGAAATACTCGACAACCCAGGTTCGAAACGCTTACAGCCTAAGCAGGAAAACGCGGCGGCCCCTGCGCAACAGAGGCGCTGGCTCGTCGTCCTTGCCGCGGCCATGCTCATGACCCTTCTTGAAGGGGAATGGAAATGGCTGGCGCGCATTGGCTGGGTGCTGCTTGGCGTGGTTTTCGCCCTGGACATCCGGCACGCAGTCTACGCTCTTTTTTTCTACGCCGCGTGGTTTCATCCTACCGGCTTCATGGCTAAAATGATGTTCAGCCTGAAACACTTTCAACTGGCTTTTTTCATGGCTTTCACCGTCCACGCGGTCAACGGAAATCCAGTCAAAACATTTATCACAGGATTTCGCAACAACCGTATTTTTTACCCTGTGCTTGCTATTCTGGGTATCGGCCTTCTTAATTATTTCCGGTTTCACCAATATCCCCAGGCACTGCGCACCCCTCTGAATCTTTTCCTGATCATGACCGCGCTTTTTTATTTAGGTGGTATCCTTGAGAATTTCAAAGCCGATTCTGAAAAAATCCTTCGGCGCGGCATGTTTTTTTTCGTGGCGGCAGTCACTCTGCAAATATTTGTCGCTCTCCAGAACACCATCGCGGACACCCATTACTTCAACGCGCCCTTGATTCACAACAACCATATCGGCATCCTGGCCGCGCTCAGTTTTTTTTACGCCCTCGGCCTTTTTATGGCAGAACCAAAGGGCACACTCAAAAACCTTTGCGGAGTTTCCGCTCTTGTCATGTCCGCGGCCGTAATCGCTTCCTGCTCCCGCACCGCGTGGTTCAGCTTTCTGTTCTCGCTCGTCACTTTTCTGGTCTTGTCTTATCAGCACCGCAGGGCAGAACAATCTGTCCGGGTGCGTAAACGGCACTCGCTGCTTGCGGTCGTCATTCTGGGCGCGCTTGTCGTTCTGATCAGCAAACTAAGCTTCGAAGTCGGTGTGCGTGTCCAAAGCCTGCCGCAGCTTCTGGACGGTGCTTATTGGCAATACACCATCAATGATTTTCAGAACTTTGGTTTCCTTGGTATTTTCCGGCTCTTGCAGATTTACGCGCTCAAAGACATCCTGCACAGCCAGCCCCTGCTTGGTGTTGGCTTTACAAGGCAGGTGGTTGATTTCCACGGGTTTTATTTCTGCCTGATCGGCGCCACTGGGTTTGCCGGACTTCTCACTTTCGCTTATTTTACGAGGCAGCTGCTCAACAATCTTTTGTCCGCCATCCGCAAGCCAGCGTCCTGTCCCACGTTTTTTTTCCGCGTCGCCATCTTTTGTTCCTTTATTTCATGGCTGGGCTGCTGCTTCATTGAAACCTATATTGTTCAGTTAGAGCAGTTGCTGACAATGCTACTGTCAGCTTTTATGGAACAATCTCAAGATGGACGCCTTGTTTAAATCAGATTTTACTCCC
>CAZKMJ010000213.1:0-3638 GCA_964553835.1 uncultured bacterium | reverse complement strand
TACTTCAGTGACACCTTGAGTCCGACCACGCCTCCGCCAGCGGAGGGCGGAAACGAGGCCGTGACAACTCCAGTGCCACCGGCAGCTGCTGATCCTTTGAGCCTGGAAGAAGTCAAACAAGAATTGTTGAAATTAGATAATGGAGACATTCTCGGCAAAAAAATTTCAATCACCTATATCAACGATAAGGGTGAAAAGGTCACCGTTACCGGCACGGTCGGCGACAATCTGATTATGTACACCGACGACACCATGATGACCCAGACAAACAACATTGAAGAGGCAGGTGCTTTCCAGATTGCTTTCGAGCCGGAGGCAGGCCAGCAGGGCCCGATTTTTTTCAATATTGATTCCGACTCTCAAATCATCAGCATCACAGAGCTCGACGGGGCGCAGGGCGGAAACGGGAATCCTAATCCAATCCCCGGCACCATCGGTATTTTCGGCTGGGGCAATCCCCCCAAGCCTCCCGATCCTGTGCCGCTGCAGGCGACATTACTCATTGGCAATGGCTATAACATGACCGAAGGTGACGCGTTTTTTCTTCAAAACCTCTCAGGTTATTTTCACGGCACCAATGCAAGCCAAGCCATTATTACAGTAACCGGTCTTCCTCCCGGGCTGACCTATCAAGACGGCGCCATCATCGGCCAACTGGCGCAAGGAAGCGCGGGAACTTACAACATCAACATCATCGCCACGGCACCGGACGGCGAAATGGCCCAGACTATTCTTGAATTCAATGTCGCCGCTCCTTCAGGATTTGTAAATGCACTGACTCATTACGCGATGGGCCAGTTCTACCATTCCAACAATGTCCTGAATCTCGCGAACCAGCAGATCGGCCAAAACTTCCCAACGGACATCATGAACAGCTTTCAGCTGAATTTCGCTTCTATCTCCGCCCTGGGCTATGTGCCGAACGATTTTAATTGTGATTCTATTTCAACGGCACTCATGCTGGCTACGCAAGCCTCAGGTTATTACGTCTATGAATTTTACTGGGCAATTGTGAACCCTTCAGGAGAAGTCGTAGAACACGAAATCAATCTGGTCTGGCTTGGACGTATCGGTGAGTATGATGTCTATGGTACGTACGAACCGCAAAAGGGCTCTTTCGTCACCACGTTCATCATGCCGGCATCCGATGAAGATCCCACAGCCATTCCACTTTACGCGCTCCATCAGTACATACAGGCTTCGGGATATTCCCAGCCGGGCTATCAGCTTCACCCGGTTTTCACTCAATATATCAGCGCCGTCCCTATTATTCATGATGGGAATATGAACCATTTCAACCCGCTGGTCTGGCAGATGATCACCGGCTATTATCTTACGCCGGAACTGGCGCAAACAATCATGGCCGGGCTTCCGAACATACAGCTTGGACGCCCAAAACCTCCCGTACCGCCGGGCGTTGACAAGCCTTCTCCCTTGCCGATTCCCATCCTGAATCAGGAAGGCGGACCCATGGTGGACGGAAATGGAAATGTGATTTATTCGCCCGAGACAACCGGAGGCGCCTCTAAACCATCTCCGGCTCCGATTCCGATTTTGAATCAGGATGGCTCAGTCATGGTAGATGCAAACGGGGCCACAATTTACGCGCAGACAACTCCGGCAGGCGCGGCTAAACCCCCATTACCGCCTGATCAGGGCAACCCATAATTCAAGCCTGCCCTTTTTTCTTCGCCGCGCCGACCGGAAGAGCAAACGCATTTTCATCGCCAAAAGCCTTCACCATGAGATCGAAAAGACGAAGGCGCTTTTCGGCCAGCTGCTTTTTGAGCGCAGCATCCTGTTCAACTTGCAGCTTTTTGTCCAGGACTTGAAGCGCCCAGGTCATAATATATAAAAACGCGTCGTCTGCCGGAGTCTGCCCGTTTTCGAGAAGTTTTACCGCTTCCTCTACAGCCATCGCGGGCTTGCCTGACAAATCCTCATGCGGCTCCAGCGGGTTCTGGTCCGCCCAGCCAAAGGGACCGCAGACCGCGAACCCCAGTCCCAACACCAATCCCAAAATCCATTTATTCTTCATTTTGAACCAGTTCTTCATCAGGCTCCAGCGGAGGAAGTTTTTCAGGAACCGCCCAAAGTTCAACACTTGCCCAGGAGACCGGCGAAATTGCAGAAAACGAAATGCCCTGAGCTCCTTTTCTGCGTTCCTTTGCCGGGATCTTTGCAAGTTCTCCGGAACTGTGAATGGAAACAATCGGACTGAACCCCGAAGGCGGTACATAAGTAAAACTAAGCGCTGTTTTTTCAGGCTTTGGAATGCTGGCCGAAAAACTTCCGCTCCAAGCGACCGGCACCTCAACCTTTTCAAGGTCCGATATAAATATCAGTTTGCCGCCGGGCACAGCAGCAGCTGTTAAAATGTTAACCACCCGCCCGCTGACAAGCATCTTCCGCCTTCTGTCCGGCACCATCTTGCCCGTTTCAACCAGGCTGGCCGAATAGCCCACGTCAGAATAGACCAGCTTGGTTTCTTTTTTCATGGGGACAGGCTTGGGAGCGGCGCCGGCCATCTCAACAACATCCGTCTTGCCGTCTGCCTCGTCGTAACGGCCGACTTCCCTGCCACCTTCTTTAATCACATAAGTAGTGGCAAGCTGCAGAAGTGAAATCGACAGAACAACTATCAACGGCGCTTTTTTCATTATTTCAGCCGGGATAAATGCAATCTACTGGCACTTTGGAAGGTACCACCGATTTTCCTGCCGGATTAATGGGAATGGTAACGGACTTCAAGCACCGCGGCCAGAGCACGGCACGCGTCGACTGTGGTAAAAATCCCGACCAGCTTCTGGTTATCCACAATAATCGCGGAACCGTAAGACTTGTCCGCCATTTCGCGCACCACATCACTCAGCTGCGAAGAAGGCGCAACAACGTAGGGATGCTCATGGCTGATGTCCTTGACCAGCAGCAGCCGGGGGCTTGCATCCATCAGGGAAATCGCGGTTTTAATGTCCCGGTCGCTGATGATTCCCGTCACTTTGCCGCCTTCCATCACGGGAAGATGCCGGATCTTCAGGTCCTTCATCGCCTTGGCGGCATTCTGCACAGTTTCCCCCGCTTCAACGGAGTGGGGTTGGGTTGTCATGAATTTTTGAATGGTTGGTTCTGCTTTTGACATAAAATCTCTCCTTAATTATTCAGCACAGTTTGAGCCGTTTGATTCACACGGCCTTTTAATACTCAGCACAAAAAGTCCGACCGACAACGTACCCGCCACCGCGACAAACAACGCGCTAAGAACTTTCGGCAGCTCCCACCCATTGATTGTCACACTGAAACCAATGGTCAGACGTATTAAATGGGCAATCGCGGCCAGACCAAAGAATCCCGATAACCACATTGCAGGACAAAATTTATTCTTCATATGGCCTCCCAATCATTATATCGGCAGAATTTTGGTATAACTTTCCCGCCGAACCAGGCTAATGGCCAAATCATTCATAGGGTACAGCTTACTTTAACGTTTTGAAGTGCGGAGCAGCTCATAATTGCGTTCGAGCACGCGGATACGCTCTTCAAGAGAACGGTTCGTGGAATTCATGCCTTTCACCTGCTGTTCAAGCTCCTGAATGCGCTGGACAGCGAGTTTCAAGTCATGATTAAGCAGCTCGTCAGTG
>CAZKMJ010000212.1:0-3725 GCA_964553835.1 uncultured bacterium | reverse complement strand
GCCCAGCTGATTATTTTTTCTTCTTGGGCTCGTCGTCGTAATGGCGGGGTTTAAACTTGCTCATGCCGATCATGGCAAGGATGAAGAAGAAAATCACAAGCAGGCCTGAGAGCACGAAGAAGGAAAGCGCAAGGGGCCGGAAAATCTTGGAAGTGGCCCGCAGCGTGTAGATCGAATACCCTCCCTGAAAGTCCCTCATTGAAAATTTCCAGGTCACAGAATTCTTTCCGTCTTTCTGGCCGTTGGCCGATGTGATCTCGCCCGGCATTTCCACCCTGGACTTGAAACGGATCTGAGGCAGGATTTCTTCCTCAAGCCGGAGCCTGGCCAGATCCTCAAGCTCCGAGTCCTGGAAGGCCTGACCGCGTTCCTCAGACTGCTTGCGGATCTCCTCCTTCAGGTCCATCATCAGAAGCGAAATGACATTGGCGTTCTGGAACACTTCCTCATAAATGACGGTTTCCGTCAGGAGGCCGTGCAGCCGGTGTACACGCACCTGATTGCGCGAAAACACGGTCTGGTCAAATGGAGGCTTGATGCCGGCTTCCTGTAAACGCTTCTGGTCTTTTTCAGACCAGGCTGAAGAGATCTTCGCGGTGTCAAACTCGTAATCGGATGGAATTTTTTCTTCGGGCCGGAAAGAAGCTTCAGCATGTCCGTGATAGGAAACGGAAGGAATGAGCGTGTTCTCGCTCTTGCTCTCCCAGGTCCTGGATTTCCAGGGCCCGCTGGAAGGGGTCTTGAAAAAATTGGCGCTCCTGCCATCCATATTGAAGGTGCGCTGGACAGAGCCGTCAGATTTGACGACTGTATTGAAATCAAACTGCGTTTCAAAACAGCCGGAAAATGCGGCCAACAAAATAAAAAGTCCAGCGGATTTTAAAAACTTCATGCCCGGAGCTCCTGGGTTTTTTAAAGAAGAAATTCCTTTCATTGTACCTGAGTCCCCTTTAATTGACAAAGAATTCCCTCGTTGTTATACTCGGCCTCACATGGGTAAAACTGTACAGGAAATCTCCGAAATCATCCGCGGAAAAGTCATCGGCGACCCGCATCTTTCTATCTCCGGCATTACCAACATCGAAGCGCCCGGTCCCGGACTGATTACCTTTATCCAGGACGAAAAAGGCCTTCAGGCGCTTGAAAATTCCGAGATCGCCTGCATGATCGTGCCGCCCTCGGTTCAGGCATCCAAAAAAACCCTGATCCAGGTCTCCCAGCCCAAGCTTGCATGGGCGCGCCTGCTTAGTGAATTTTTTCCTCCTCGTCAGTACAGCAAAAAAATTTCCAAAGAAGCCTCCGTGGCCAAGACCGCGAAAGTCGGTAAAAACGTCACGCTCGAACCTTTTGCCGTGATCGGTGAAGGCGCTGTAGTTGGCGACGAAGCGGTGGTGTGCAGCCACGCGGTCGTTGGCACGAACGTCAAGGTTGGAAGCAAAACCGTCCTCCACCCCGGCGTGGTCATTTATGAGAACTGTGAAATCGGCAATTCTGTCATTCTTCACGCGGGCTGCGTGATCGGCGCAGACGGTTTCGGCTATGTCACGACAGGCGAAGGCCAGCAGAAAGTGCCGCAGGTCGGCAATGTCATCATCGAAGATAATGTTGAACTTGGCGCCTGCGTGACCATTGACCGCGCGACCATCGGCTCCACCCGCATTTCTAAAGGGGTGAAAATCGACAATCAGGTGCAGATCGGCCACAATGTTCTGGTCGGGCCGCATACTGTGATTTCCGCGCAAACCGGAATTTCGGGAAGCAGCAAGGTTGGTTCTTTTGTGACCATGGGCGGAAAAGTCGGCCTTGGCGACCATGTGGAAGTTGGAGACTGGACCATGCTCGGCGCCGGGACCGGCGTTCCTACAGGAAAGAAAATCCCCGGAAAGCAGATTTATTTTGGGCAGCCGGCCCGGCCCTATGCTGAAGCGCGCCGGCAGATCGGCGCCCAGCTGCGCGCAGCAGAAATGATGGATGACATCCGCGCCCTGCGGAAACGTCTGGAAGAACTCGAAAAGAAAATCGGGAAGTAACTACTTCTCGCGTTTGTTGCCAAGCAGGCTCAAGAATTCCTGCCTTACCCTGTCGGAAGTTCTGAAACTCCCAAGCATCGCGCTGCTCATGGTATAAGAACTCGATTTCTGCACACCGCGCATGGCCATGCAAAGGTGGAGCGCTTCAATGACCACGCCCACGCCGCGGGGCTTGAGCGCGTCCATAAGGCAGTCGGCAATCTGCATGGTCAGGCGTTCCTGGACCTGCAGGCGCTTGGCAAAAATGTCCACGACCCTCGGAATTTTGCTCAACCCGATGATCTTGCCGTTGGGAATATAAGCAACATGCGCCTTGCCGTAAAACGGCAGAAGGTGGTGCTCGCAAAGAGAGAAAAGATCGATGTCCTTGACGATGACCATTTCATCGTAAGGCTCCTGAAAGATCGCTCCGTTCAGGACCTGCTTGATATCCTGGCGGTAACCCGATGTCAGAAATTTCATGGAGGATGTCACACGCTTGGGCGTGCGCGCCAGACCTTCACGGGTGACGTCTTCACCCAAAAGCCCGATCATTTCCTTGAAAATTTCTTCCAGCCTCTGTGTGTCCTGGACCTTTGCCGGTAAAACTACTTCTTTTCGCATAAAGCTCCCTCCAGAATTTCAGCGGCTTTTTTAAATGCCAGCGCGGCCGGACTGTCCGGCTCCGCGATCACAACCGGTTTTCCCGCGTCTCCGCCCGTGCGCACACGCGCGTCCAGCGGGACTTCACCCAAAAACGGGACTTGATATTTCTCAGCGGCCTTGCGTCCGCCGCCTGAGCCGAAAATTTCGCCCGTCATGTTTTCGAGCACACCCAGGATCGGAACATTGGTTTTTTGCAGCATGGCGATCCCCTTGCGCACGTCCATGAGCGCTACTTCCTGGGGTGTGGTAATCACAACAGCGCCGGAAAGCGGAACAGTCTGCACCAGCGACAGCTGCACGTCGCCGGTCCCGGGCGGAAGATCCACCAGAAGATAATCCAGGTTCCCCCACTCGACTTTATTAACAAACTGAGTGACAGCGCTGTGGAGCATGGGGCCGCGCCAAACCATGGGCTGGTCAGCCGGTACCAGCACCCCCATGGAAATCATTTTAATCCCCTGCGCCTCGATCGGCACCAGCTTTTCCTGCGCATTGACCTCAGGCCTCCGGGAAGCATCCACCCCCAGCATCAGCGGAACATTGGGACCGTAAATATCGCCATCCATAAGGCCCACCGTATTGCCAAGCTTTACCAGCGCGAGAGCCAGGTTCACGGAAGCCGTGGTCTTTCCGACCCCCCCCTTGCCGCTCGCAACAGCGATGACATGGCGGATACCGGCGGCAGGCTTTGCCTGAAAACCCTGCATGCGGTTGAGCGTGCTGACCTTGACCTGCACATTTCCGCAGCCATAAAGCGCTTTTTCCACTTCACGCTGAATCGTTTCCTTGACCTGTTCTGACGGAGTCGTCACAGAAAGCTGGACAGAAACATTTCCGCCCTCGACCTGGATGGACTGGACCATACCAAGCGATACGATGTCGCGCTTCAACTCCGGGTCCATCACGGTCTTGAGTTTTTCGAGGATCAGTTCATTATTCATCGGCGGCTGAGGGTCTCGCGGAACTTCCTCATCCTTTCCACAGTCTGCGACAAAATTGAAATAGCGCGGTCAACGTCCTGTTCCGTGGTGTAGCGCCCGAAACTGAAAC
>CAZKMJ010000211.1:0-3805 GCA_964553835.1 uncultured bacterium | reverse complement strand
CGTGGATGAATTCATCCAGGTCGCCATCCATGACGGCCTGGACATTTGAAGTTTAAACATCGGTACGGTGGTCTTTGACCATCGAGTAAGGATGAAAAACATAAGAGCGGATTTGTGAACCCCATTCGATTTTCTTTTTCTCGCCGTAATGGGCCTTCATTTCTTTTTCGCGATCCTGCAGGTAGCGCTCATACAGACGGGCCTTCAGGACTTTCATGGCCACTTCCTTGTTCTGGTGCTGCGAGCGTTCATTCTGGCATTGCACCACAATACCGGTGGCCAGATGGGTCAGGCGCACAGCGCTGGAAGTCTTGTTCACGTGCTGTCCGCCCGCGCCGCCCGCGCGGTAAGTATCAATGCGGATGTCCCCTTCTTTAATTTCAACTTCGGGGACATCATCAATTTCCGCAACCACATCAATCGAAGCAAAGGACGTGTGCCGGCGTTTGTTGGCGTCGAACGGTGAAATGCGCACCAGGCGGTGCACGCCGTTTTCAGCTTTTAAATAACCGTAAGCGTAAGGGCCCTGCACGTGAATGGTCGCGCCTTTGATACCGGCTTCTTCACCCGCCTGCATGTCCACGATTTGCGCGGTAAAACCTTTTCTTTCGATCCAGCGGGTAAACATGCGGAAAAGCATGCTGGCCCAGTCACAGGATTCAGTGCCGCCCGCACCGGCGTTCACACTCAGGAAAGCGTTGTTGGCGTCAAAGCGGCCGGAGAGAAGGCGCTGAAACTCAATTTGCCCGACTTCGCGTTCAAGCGCGGCCACTTCGGCCTGCATGTCCTTGACCGCGTCAGCCTGATTTTCATCCAGCAGCTCAAAAAGTTCATTCAGGTCCTGGGAAGTCTTATAGGCCTTCTGCCAGGGTTCCACAATTTTTTTAACGGCCTTGAGGCGTTCAATGGTTTCCTGCGATTCCTGGGGACGGTCCCAGAAACCTTCGGCGGCCATTTTTTCGTTGAGGGCTTCTATCTCTTTTTCGCGGGAATCGAGGTCAAAGATACCTCCTGATCTCTACAAGCTTTTCTCTGAGATCGTGTATCTTTTCTTTAAGGTGGTCTATTTCTTCTCGCATGGCCTGCATTTCCGTTTCTAAACCCCGGTGACAGAAGGCGTTAGTGTATCAAGATTCGGCGGGCGTGAAAACAAAAAAAGCCGGCAGCTTTGAGGCTGCCGGCCGTGGAGAAATACGGGTTAAATCAAGTCTGCTTTAGGCTTTACGAGAGGTCCGGAATAAGTCATTTTGAAACTTTTAATCTTTCCGTCCTTGTCCAGGGTGATTGACACCTGAACATTGCCCGCCTTGATCGCATCCAGTTCAGCCTCGGTCAACCCCAGCCCATCGAAAAGCGCGGCAACATCCATGTCTTTTGAATGTTTAAGCTTGATGACGACATTGCCGTCCTTGTCCGGCTCAGGCTTATCTTTTATGCCATCCGCCATTTTCTGGAGTTTTTCAACAAATCCTTCAACCTTGTCCTTGTTTGTCGCTTTTTTCTGGATGTCACCGATCAGTTTGAGAGCCTCCTCCTTGGTTGGCGCCATATTCGCGGCAAGGAAGATTTCTCCTTGGCCGGCCGCCTCTTCGGCTCCACCCGACGTTATGCCCGTCAAGACATCGTAGCTGCCCGTTTCAACTTCAATGGTCTGCTCCTGAGTTCCCGGACCCGTTGAAGTGATTTGATAACTCTCGGTATTTACCGTATCAACAGAGCCAGCCGTGGTCTCAATTGAATCCCCAAGAAAAAAATCACTGCTCGGTTCAGGCGGAAGCGGGGCTGCCGCCGGTTTCGGCGTAGCGGTCCCGGGCTGTTCAGCCGGAGGCACCTCGGAATCAAGCGCAAGTTCCGCCGCATAAGAAGAATGATTGATAACAAAACTGAAAAGAAATGTAAGTGCCACAAGCACCCGGACCGTTTTTTGCATTTTATTCTCCTTTAAAATCTAATTTATCAAAAGCTAACTGATGTTTCTTTGCCTTGCAATAATCGACCGGTAAATTTTTCATGTTTTTAAAGTCTCTTTAAAAACACACCAATCCTTGATAGGTCTACGTTCCAGAGCCGCGTACAGATTGAAAAAATCAGGAATGAAAATGGCGCCAGATATGGTCTGCCGCCGAGGGTCCGATACCGGGAAGTCCGGCCAGCTGCTCCAGGCCGGTGCGTTTCAATTCATCGATAGAACTGAACTGCTCAAGCAAGATGCGTTTGCGCTTCTCACCGATGCCGGGAATAGCATCCAGCTCCGAACGCTCCATGCCTTTTTCCTTGAGCATGCGGTGGTAAGTAATTGCAAAGCGGTGGGCTTCATCGCGCACTTTCTGGAGGAGGTACAAGGCCGGGGCTTTTTTATCGATTTCAAGGTCCGTGGGTTTCTTTTCACCGTTTTCGCCGCGAAGGGTGTAAATGGTTTCAAAGCGCTTGGCGATGGAAATCAGCCGGGTATTTTCAAACCCTTCCCTTTTCAGGACTTCCCAGGCGGCGTTTAAATGCCCTTTGCCGCCATCGATCATGATGACATCCGGAATAAAAGTTTCGCGGCCTTCTTTCAGGCCGTTGAGCATGCGGCCAAGCGCTTCCTGGATCATGGCATAATCGTTGATACCTTCCACCGTTCTGATCTTGTAGCGGCGGTAATTGATCTTGTCCGGAAGCTCACGGTAAAAACTGACGCGCGAGGCCACCGCCTCATCACCCTGGATATTGGAAACGTCAAAACACACAATCTTTTCCGGCAGCATTTCCATTTGCAGGTGTTTTTTCAGCTCCAAAGTGGCGGCAAGCCCGATCCCGCCCTCCGGTTTTTTATGGTGAAACTTTTTCTTCTTGAGCTCGGAAAGCGCTTCAATCTGTTCCTTGAAAAACTGCGCGTCCTCGTAACGCAGCGCCTCCGCTGCCTCCATCATTCTTTCCGTCAAATATTGAACCAGGGTTTTCTTTCCACCGCCCAGGAAAGACTTCACCTCTTCCATGATCCGGTCATACTCCGGTTTGACCTCAGGCTTGATACATGGCGCCAGGCACTGACCAATGTGGTAGTAAAGACAGGCGGTCTTGGGCAGCTTGACACATTTACGGAACGGAAACAGGTTGTTGATCAAAGCCACAGCCTGGCGCAGAAGCTTCGCGTCCGTATAGGGGCCATAAACCGCACCCTTTTTCTCGGCCTTGTTGCGCGTAATATGGATACGCGGGAATTTTTCGTCCGTAATTTTCAGGAGCGGGTAAGTTTTGTCGTCTTTCAGTTCCTTGTTGTAGCGCGGCAGGTATTTTTTGATCAGGTGCGATTCAAGAAGCAGTGCGTCGACTTCCGTGGATGTTTCAATGTAATCAATGTCCGCGATTCGCGCGACCAGCGCCGTAACCTTGGGAAGCTGGCCCTTGTTGACAAAGTAGGAAGTCACGCGCTTGCGCAGAGAGCGCGCCTTGCCAATGTAGATGATCTCCCCTTCCGCGTTTTTCATGAAATAAACGCCGGGCGTAAAAGGAAGTTTTCCCGCTTTTTCGCGGGCAGGCTGATGGGTCATGTCTGATTATACTGCAGGAGGTGTTTTTTTGCTCTTGAGCACAAAATCAAAGGCTTCGCGGATTTCATGTACGCGAATCATAAAACAGAAAAGGACATAAGCAGACACAGAAACTGCGATAGGGCCGAAAACGTGGATCAGCCGGTCCAGGGTCCTGTCTCCCGGCACAAAATGCTGGAAAGCAGTCAGCGAACCCCAGGCCACAGCACCCATGGCCAATGAAGCCAGCATGACCTTCAGAATGGCCATATTGATTTCCCGCATGGGCAGCT
>CAZKMJ010000210.1:0-3806 GCA_964553835.1 uncultured bacterium | reverse complement strand
TGCAGGATCTAATCTAAAACCAGCGAGAACGTTTTCCTTGAACGTTCCGCTGGCAGTACTGCCGCAGTAGCGGCAGTGCAGGATCTAATCTAAAACCAGCGAGAACGTTTTCCTTGAACGTTCCGCTGGCAATACTGCCGCAGTAGCGGCAGTGCAGGATCTAATCTGATCTAGCGCTTCTTTTTCTTTTCCATATCATAGCGGTCAAACGCGGCCTTGATGTCTGAATTATTGACAATATTTCCTGCCACGCCCTTGTTTCCCTGCGGATCCGGCTTGACGCGCTTAAGCACAGGATCATTTGACTCGTCCTGGCCTTCTTCCGTGCATTGCGCGCAGCACTTTGGCCCCGGCCAGTCGACTTCCAGCTTTTCCCGGATGTCCCTGATTTTAGACAGAAATCCCGCCCTTGATGATGCCGCCCATTTTGTCAGCTGTTCCGCGTAACGGTCTTCAAACGCGTCGTGATCACTCGGTTTTTCTTCCAGCGCAGCGCGCAGCCGGCTTGAGAATTCAATTTCATGCGTCTTACGGTTTTTTAAAAATTGCTCCATGGCATCGACGCGGGTGTTCAAATCATCTCGCCAGGAATTCATGCACATGCGGTAAGCGGTGCTGTTACAGCAGCCAGGCAGGGATTTGACGGACTCGCGAACGGCTTCAAGCCTTTCAGCCATGCCGGCCGAAGCTTCTTCGGCCAGCGCCAGATAGTCTTCCTGCATCTGGTTATACCGTTTGTAGAGCATTTCGCCCTCAGCATGACGGCTGGTGGAGAACGGGTCGTCCTTTTTGACCCTGGCCTGCCACAATGGATTATAGAGCGTTTCCCAGTGTTTGATCAGATTCCGTTCACGGTCAAAATAATCGAGGTCCAGTTTTTTGACCTCTTCCAGCATAGCGACAAACTTTTCGTCTGTTTTTTCAGTGCAGGCGTCGGGTGTGACTTCCCCAGCGCAAAGAGTTAGCGGAAATATGAACAACGCCAGAAGCAGGAGTCGGAATTTTAATTGCATTGAAGGCAGCAGTTGTCGCCCGGAAATTTCCAGGTCAGCGTTTTACGCATTTCATAGATCAGGTCCATGATTTTTCCGTCCGCGGTGAAGCGTTCCTGTCCGCGGCCAGACTCAAAGCGCCAGAACATGTCAGTGTGCTCGCTGGAAGGCTCGAGCGCGTCATCAGGATACAGGCCGTCCCGGCCGCCCGAGGCAAGCTCGACCGCGTCGCGGGTCTCCCTTTCCCCTTCAAATATTTTTTCAAATTCTTCCTTGGCTTCCTTCAGCAAACTATACAAAGGGCGATTTGCTTCCACCAGGCACGCGCGGTAATCTGACCGTTTGCAGATATTGGGCGCGTTCGCATCGCTTTGTTCAATGTTGCGCAAGGACTGCACAAATGCGTTTGAGGCCCTGCGGGATTCCTGGCGCATTTTTTCAACGGCTTCTTTAAGGTGTTTTTCTCTGTCCTGGCCTTCGGCGCGCTTATCACGCGAAAGTGGATCATTGGCATCGGTGCGCGCCTGCCAGACCTGTTCATACATCATGCGGCGGATTTTAAACTCCGCCCAGCGGTAATGGACATACGCGTTTTCCATCCGGCGGATATTGCGCAGCACGGATTTCATATGAACCTGATATTTTGCGTGGCAGATTTCCGGAGATTCGGCAAGTGCAGGCTGGGCGGCGGCAAGCAGGAAAAGAATTCCCAGGACGGCTTTACGCAAGAGGCTTGGTTTTGGGGTTAACGCAGTCCAGAATTGAAACAGCCAGCAGCCAGAGCGCGCAGACGCCAACCATGGCAAGCGAAAACCATTTTCCATACAGGCCGTCGGGCGAGATGACTTCTGTAATGGCGTGAAAGTGTTCGCTGTTCGGGAGGATGCCTGCTTCAGAGAATTCATGGAATGAGTAAATCAGGATCTGGACCACGAAGAGCATCAGGAAAATGGCGGTGACCTGGAAGAACGCCTTGAGATTGATCCGGTGGCCGAATTTGGCCCACAGCATTGCAAGTGATCCCGCCGCTGCGATTCCAAAGAAAATACCGGTCAATATCTGAGGCTCGTGGATCTGAAGGATAAGCAGCGCGGTTTCCATTCCTTCACGGGTAATCATCAGAACTGTGAAAAGAAACACGCCGAACCATGCTGCGGCCCCGGCTTTTTCAACGGTTGCCTTATGGAGTCCGGCTTCCATATCTTTTTTAAGGTGAGGTGCTGTTCTCCACATGTGAACAACCATACCCGCCACCATGAAAGCGGAAACCAGTCCGAAAATACCCTCCCACAGAGGCCCATTCACGCCCTGATAAATCAACCAGCCCATGCCCGCGCTCGCAATCACAGATGCAGCGATGCCCCAGTAAACAGGCGGCTTGAGCGAAAACTGGCGGGTTTTTTCAAGGTAGGCAAGGATGATGGCTACGATCAGAAAAGCTTCAAACCCTTCGCGGAGTACCACGATAAATGCCTGGATCATGATTTGTCCCCCGCGCATTGGCGGCAGGCGCCAAAAAGCCTGTGGTCATGAAAAATTAATTGAAAGCCGTGGTCCTGGCAGACCTTTTCCTGGAGACGCTCGATTTCGTCACAGGTGAACTCAATAATTTTTCCACAGCGGGTACAGACCATATGGTCGTGATGTCCGCGCGCGAAAACCCGTTCGAAAAATTCTCTTTTGCCTCCGCCTACGGATTTTTGAATAACACCGCTTTCAAGAAGCAGCGGAATAGTGCGGTAGACCGTGTCGCGGGAAATACGCAGGCCCTTGTTTTTGAAGCGTTCGTAAAGGCTGTCCGCGTCGAAGTGTTCCTGGACATGACAGACTTCTTCAAAAATGCTCTGCCGCTCATGGGTCAGTTTGAGGCCCTGCTCTTCAAGCAGCTTCTGGAATCGCAGTTCAAGTTCCTGGGTGGCTGACATAGCTTAAATCTCCATTAAGACTGAATCTGAATGAGAAGTAATCTTAATGAAACGTTTGAGCAATGTCAAATGGAATGAACGGGTTACGCTGAGGCAGCGTACAGATCGCTTGCTTGGTCGGCGGTCTTCCAGGCCTTGAGCAGCATGCCGATGCCAAGCTTGACGACCCGTTGCTGGACGTACGGCACGTTCTCGTCGCCTATGACCGTGACCCTGCTGGTGAAGGTCTGGCGTTCCGGATCAAACGGCAGTGTGACTGCCGCATTCAGGGCCGTGTCGACCATTTCCGCCGTCATGTCAGGCGAGCTGAGTTCCACGGGCAGAGTGATCTGTTGTGTGTTATTCAGGTAGTCAATGCCCAGCCTGTTGGCTAGCGTGCTGGTGGCTTGCGCCACGGTGCCGGTGGTCATGATGGTCAAGCGGCCATTAGTTTCCGGAGCAGCGGCCAGAGTGCGAAGTTCACTGCGAACAGCGGCGCTCAGACGGCCGTCATCATAGACACCGATGTGCATGGTGCCGGGTGTTGAGTTAAGCATTCTGGCGATATAAGAAGCATCCGACAGGACCATGCGGTCGCTGACCACGGTCAGGGCGCGTGTATCAACAGAAGCAAGCAATGCCTGGTCAAAACGGCTGGCAGTCTGCTCGGCTAGCGAAGAGCGGAAAGCATTCTGCATGATGCCCAGGCGGAATTGCTGATTGGCATCGAGTGCGGCACGCAGGCGCTGAGGCGCGGCTGCGGGTGTAGAAGGCAGAATGCGGTTGACGGATGGTACGGTCTGCTGAGCCGCAGCCAGGCGCTGCTCGCTGCGAATTTCAGGCACGCGGACCGCGGAGGCAGTCGTTGTTCCAGAAGCCGCGGAAGCAAGTGCCGACGCAAGTTTCTGTT
>CAZKMJ010000209.1:0-3854 GCA_964553835.1 uncultured bacterium | reverse complement strand
GGTAAGACGCTTCTCGCGCGCACGCTCGCGGAATTTATGTTCGGTGACGCGGACGCGATGACTGTGATCGACTGCTCGGAATATGGTGAGAAATTCAACGTATCGCGCCTTGTCGGGGCGCCTCCGGGCTATGTGGGTTACGAGGAAGGCGGTCAGTTAACGGAAAAAGTCCGCCGTCGTCCGTACACGGTTGTGCTTTTCGACGAAATTGAAAAGGCGCATCCGGACGTGTTCAATATTCTTCTCCAGTTGATGGAAGAAGGCCGCCTGACCGATTCGTTCGGCCGGAAGGTGGATTTCCGCAACACGATTGTGATCATGACCTCAAACGTCGGCGCGAACCTTGTCACCAACAAGAGTGATCTGGGTTTTGTTAAGCAGACAGATGAAATGTCCTATGAAAGGCTGAAAGGCCGGCTTCTGGATGAAACCAAGAAGTTCTTCCGTCCGGAATTCCTGAACCGTGTGGATGACATTATCGTGTTCCATCCGCTTACGCGTCAGGACCTTGACCAGGTCATCGAATTCGAGTTGAAGGAAGTCAAGGACAGGCTCAAGGAAAAAAGGATCGAGCTTGTTTTGTCGCCTGAAGCTGTGAAATTCCTGATCGACAAGGGCTATGACCCGGTTTTTGGCGCAAGGCCCTTGCGCAGGACGGTGCAGCGTTATATCGAAAACATCCTCGCCGAAGAAATCCTTGGCGGGAAATTCGCGGAAGGGGACAAAGTCCAGGCCCTCTTGCGCGGTGACACCATCCAGTTTGAAAAGATTTCCTAGCAGGCGGCTATGGATCATGTCATCAAGAGGGTTAATTCGCTAAGGCGATACGTATCGCTGCGCTCCTGGCTGCACAGTATTGGAGAGCAGTCGCTGGAATTTTGCTATAACGCCGGCGGAATTTCCTACCTTTTCATTGATACGCTGAAGACCCTTTTTTGCACCCGGCTCCGCTGGAAAGCCACGCTGGACCAGATGAGCAAAATTGGTGTTCAATCCCTGCCGCTTGTTTTCATGACCGCGCTTTTCACCGGCATGGTACTTTCTCTCCAGTCTGCCTATCAGCTCAAGCTTTTTTCCGCGACCCAGTTCACGGCCGACCTTGTAGCGCTTTCCACAGCGCGTGAGCTTGGCCCGGTGCTGACTGCCATGGTGGTCGCGGGCCGCGTTGGCGCGTCCATTGCCGCGGAGCTTGGCACTATGAAAGTAACCGAACAGATTGATGCCATGCGCGCCCTGGCAGTCGACCCTGTGCGTTATCTGGTGGCTCCTCGTTTCGTGGCTTCGGTCGCCATGCTGTTTGTGCTCACTGTTTACGCGGACATTGTTGGTATGTTCGGCGGCTACCTGATTTCTGTCTTCAAGCTCGAAATGAGCTCCCATATGTATATAAAGCGCACGATCAAGGCCATGGTCCCCAAAGATATCTGGACCGGACTTATCAAGGCTTTCTTTTTCGGCGGCATTATTTCCGTTGTGGGCTGCTACTTTGGTTTCAAGGCCAAGAACGGCGCGGAAGGTGTGGGGCGTGCCACAACCCTCGCGGTCGTTTGCGCGCTTATTTTAATCATCGCTTCGGACGCGATTTTCACAGCCATTTTTTACTTTTTCTAAAATGATCGAGATCAAGAACCTCCATAAATCATTCGGCGGCCGGGAAGTCCTGAAGGGTGTGGATCTGACCATCAAGGACGGTGAGACGCTTGTCATCATCGGGCGTTCCGGCTGCGGAAAAAGTGTGCTCTTGAAGCATATTACGGCCCTTATGGAACCGGATTCCGGACAAGTCCTGATTGACGGAAAGGACATGTTTTCATTATCATCAGAGGAGCAGGACAAGGTCCGCCTGCAGATTGGAACGCTTTTCCAGGGCTCGGCGCTGTTTGACTCACTTAATGTAATGGAAAACGTCGGGTACTCATTATTTGAGCACACCAAACGCACTGAGCAGGACATTGCAGCGGTAGTGACTGAAAAACTGCGCCTGGTAGGTCTTAAAGACATTGAAGATGCAATGCCCTCCGACCTTTCGGGAGGTATGAAAAAGCGCGTGGGACTTGCGCGCGCCATCTGCAATGAGCCGAAAATTGTGCTTTATGACGAGCCGACAACCGGGTTGGACCCGATCAATTCGGACGTTATCAATGATCTTATTTTACGCATGCAGGAAAAGCTGAAGGTTACGTCGATTGTTGTGACCCACGACATGACCAGCGCTTATAAGGTGGGCAACCGGATCGCCATGATGTATGAAGGAAAGATCATCGGCGCGGGAACCCCGGAAGAAATCCGTAATACCGCGAACCCTGTTATCAGGCAGTTTATTACCGGCTCGGCGAAAGGGCCCATCACGGAAGGGAAGAATTGAAATGAAAAAGACCCGGAATGAAGTCGCTGTCGGGGCATTTGTTGTTGTTGGTACCGTCATCCTGTCGATCATGATCTTTTTTATCAGCGGCGTTTACCTTTTTCGCACCGGTCAGTACGTTAACGTTCTTTATGATTATGTGGATATTCTCGACAAGGGCGCGCCAGTCCGTATGGCGGGCGTTCGTGTGGGTGAAGTCAATTCCATTACGCTTTATAATGACGAAAAGAGCCAAAAGCTCCGTGTCAAAGTCCGTCTTTTCATCGACGGCAGCGCTGATATCCGCCAGAACTTCAAGTTCGAAATCCGCGGCACCCATATTCTGAGCGAGCCCCACATTGAAATTACGCCCCAGCCGGGCAGCGAACCCAAAATTACCAACGAGCTGGTGCTTGAAGGCGTCCGCCTTGAACCCATCGAAGACCTGATCATCCGCGCGCAGAACATCGCCAAGAACCTGGATGATCTCACGGGCAGCCTCCGGGACACCTTTGTCGGCGATGAAAATTCCGCCGAGCTCAAGAACCTTGTCAGGAACCTCGCCAAGCTCAGCGCCTCCCTGCAGGAAGCTGCTGATAAAGGCGACCTTCCCAAAACCATGGAAAACATCAAAGTTTCCTCCGAAGCCATACGCGAAATCCTTGATAACATGAAAAAGGGTGAAGGTACGGTCGGCGGATTGCTGGTCAAGGATGAGCTTTACAAGGACATGAAGGACCTTATGTCCGATGTGAAGAAACATCCCTGGAAGCTTTTTAAAAAGAAGTAGAAATACCGGAGTATTAATGCTGATTTTTTTATTTTTAATTCCAATATTTTATTTCATCTTATCTTTCTTAATAAGAAGGAGTGGTTATGATTCTATTTATTCGTCTTATTTTTATAGCAGGCTGTACGATTTTTGGTTATCTCACGGAATTTCCCTGGCTGTCGGCCATGCATATCCCGCATGCGCAGCTGGTGGGCGGAGCGATCGGTTTTTTGACCAGCATCCTGGTCCTGTCGCTCGACGTATTCTTTAAGCAGTACACAGTCCGCAACATCCTTGCTGTCCTGATCGGTTTCGGCCTCGGCCTTGCCATTCACAAGCTGTTCATGGTTGTCATTTCTTATGCCGCTTTCCCGGTGGACGCGGTGGGGCAGTTCGCGGTCGCCAGCGCCATCATCTTCTCGTATCTTGGTGTGATTACCATCCTTCGCGGCCAGGACGAATTCACCATGATGATCCCGTTCGTGACCCTGGACACCAAGGGAAGCACGGAAGAGCTGATCCTGCTCGATACCAGCGTTATTATTGATGGCCGTATCTCGGACATCGTTAAAACCAATTTCATGTCCGGCAAGCTGATCCTGCCTCGATTCGTGCTTAAGGAGCTCCAGCTGATCGCGGATTCTTCCGATCCGCTCAAGCGCAACCGCGGCCGCCGCGGCCTGGATGTGCTGAACAAGATCAAGCAGATCCCGAACATTAATGTCAAAATCCATGTAT
>CAZKMJ010000208.1:0-3885 GCA_964553835.1 uncultured bacterium | reverse complement strand
GGAAAGAGCTTTGGGCGGTGCCGTTGGCCGTGGCTCTGGGCACTTTTCCGTTGGTGGTGTGGCATTTTGGAGGTATTTCAACCGTCAGCTGGCTTTCAAATTTTCTGGCCGTACCATTTTTTCATTTCACGCTGCTGGGTGTGCTGGCAGGGCTGGTTTTTTTCTGGCTGCCCGGCGCGGGGTTTTTATTTTTTGGCGCGGCATCATTTTTTTTAAACCTGGCGCTGGGCTGGATCCGGTTTTGCTCGGCGGGAAAGTGGAGCTATATCAACCTTCAGCCCCTTTCCTTGCGGCAGACTGTGGTTTACTATCTGGTGCTCGGTGGAATTATGGCCGTGAGGCTGGGGATGCTGCGCTCAAAATTTTCGCGGGCAAAGAAGAAAGATTTTTCAGCTGGTGCTGGCAGTCCGCTTCAAACGTCAGGCTCTCTCCGGCCTTGATAATATAATCTTCCTGCCCGATTCTCACGCACGCCTCGCCTTCCAGCACGTAAATTAACTTTCCGGTTCCGCGCGGGCTTTGTTCCGCAGGCGTTTCCGCGCCGGCTTGCAGGGTCACAAGGACGGCGGAAATTTTCCGGCTCCCACTTTCGGGCGTCAGCAGCTCCACCTGCGCGTTTTTGTGATGATGGACCGGTCTTTTTGATTTTGAAAGGTGCGCGGCCTGTGCGGCGGCCGCACCGGTTTCGGCATAAAGTTCCGAAAGCGGCACACCCAGCATTTCCGCGATCTTGGCGTGGCTTTCCACAGTACCGATCATGGTGCCTGTTTCTATCCGGGACAGGGTGGCTTGCGCGATGCCAGTTTTGTCCGCGATTTCCGTGAGCGTCATGCCTTTTTCGCGCCGCAGCTGCCTGATTCTGGGTCCGAGATGTTCGAGCATGGCAGGATGTTAAGTGTGCACACCCCGGGTGTCAACGGGAAATATGTGCATAACTCATATTCATTTTGATTTTTTCCCAAAAACAATTTGTTTCATCTTCCGGATTTATTTATAAACAGGCCGCGAAAGGAGGTGAATATCATGAAAAAAGGAATCAAGACTTTTCTGATCGCGGTCCTGATGATCGGGACAGGATACTTGTATAACTTTTCCGTGCTGCACGCCGCACCCGCGGCCGAGGCGCAGGCTAAAATGGTGAACATCAACAGCGCGAGCGTTGATGAGCTCCAGACGCTTCACGGCGTCGGTCCTGCTATCGCGCACCGCATTGTGGAGTACCGCCAGGAACACGGCGCTTTTAAAAACGCCCAGGAACTGGTCGAAGTGCGCGGTATCGGAGAAGCCAAGTATCAGAAATTCAAAAACCAGATTTCGGTTTAACGGTATGGGGATGCCGTAACCGGGTTCAAAGGGGGAGTCCCGGCCAGCTTGTCCGGCCGTGGATTTCCTCCTTTGTTTTGATGAGTTTTTTCAAAATTGCCCCCTAACGAATTCGATCAAAAACTAGCATGTTCGAACAAGAAGGGGTACTCTTTCCAGCCCCTCTGAAAACCTCCTTTCCCAGCCTTGATTTTTGGGGGTTTAGAGCGTATCTTTTTGACCAAGATTTCCCAATCTTACCCCATGCAAATAAATAACTTACGTTATTCAAAAACAAGGCGTGTATTTTCTCTTTTCACGCTCATTTTTTATGTGCTCAGCCAGCCTGTCTGGCCCGCGCCCGAAATTAAAATTCCTGCCGCTGAAACCCCGCTTGTGCCCCGCGAATTGGGAACTGTCACCGGAACTTTTTCCGAAAAACCTTCTCTCTTTATCATCCAGGACGCGCACGGGCATTATGGCGCGCAAAAAAGCGTTGAGTCCCTCCTGGGTTTTCTGAAAAAAAATCACGGTCTGGGCGCGCTGTTTATCGAGGGCGGCGCCGGCCGCCTGGACGCGGGGAAGCTGGCTTTTTTCAAGGAGCAGGAGCTGAACCTCAAGGTTGCCGACACCCTGATGCGCGGCGCTGAAATCGGCGGCGCCGAACGTTTCGCGCTACGCCACCAGAATTCCATTTCCGCCTACGGCATTGAAGACCTTCCTCTCTACCTCAAAAACCTGCAGCGCTTTCA
Organism: uncultured bacterium; assembly: GCA_964553835.1. Taxonomy (GTDB): domain Bacteria; phylum Omnitrophota; class Omnitrophia; order Omnitrophales; family Aquincolibacteriaceae; genus CAYLPP01. Next base: position 1,831 of record CAZKMJ010000208.1, on the reverse strand, counting down.
GGATGTTTTTTCACGCCGTCAGGAAACCGGTTCATGGCTGGACAAGACCCTGCTGGCCCTGCGCGGCCGCGCGTCACGGGATTTTTCGAAAGACCTTTTTGGTTTTTTTCGCGGGTGGGAAGCTTACGAAGCCGGACAGATCGAATTGCCTGTTTATTTAAATATCTTAAAAGAGCACGCGCTGAAAAATCTTTCTGTGGACCTGAAAGATCCGCGCGCACAGCTGGACTGGCCCATGCTGGTCCGTTTTTTTGAGCTGAAAAAACGGGAGCCGCTGCTTGACGGGAAAAAAGCGGAGGAGCAAAGAAAAAAACTCGCCGCATGGGCTTCGGAGAAAAAGATGAAAGCGCCCATGATTAAAATGCTTTCCGAGGGTATGCCCGAAAACAGGGAAGGCATGGACCTGCGCGCTTTTTGGGAAGATGTTTACACAGAAGCAGGTCCGAGTGGTTTTCGTTTTGAAGATTATCCTGACCTGGCGGTCTGGGAAGGGTTCCGGATCCTGGAGCGCGAAATTGAAGTCCGGGACCTGATGGCAGAAATTGACCGGCTGCGTGACCGGGTTCTTGATAAACTCTCGCCTACTTCGACAGAGAAAGAAATCCTTCTGCAGTTCCGCGCCTGTCTGATGCTAAAAAAGCTCTTCGCCCTTTCTGTGACCCCCGATGAATATAGCGGCTGGCAGGAGGCCGTCAAAAAATCAGGCATGCCCTTCAACTTGCCTGAAGAGCTGAAGACAGACTATCAGCACGCCATGGAATTTTATGAGCTGGCCCATCAGCGTGATCTTGCCCTGGCCAAAGAGGTTTCCCGTTTCCGGCTGGAAGGCAAGACGGGCGCCGTAATCGTGGGTGGTTTCCATACCGAAGGCCTTTGCAAAATTCTGCGTGAGAAAAATATTCCGTATGCCGTGATCATGCCGCACATGAGTGAGATTGGGGAATCGAAAGATTACGCGGACGCCATGACCGGACAAACCCGGAAACTTGATTTTGGGGCGTCCACGGTGCGTGTGCCGGAGTGGATGATGAACCAGGACGTGTTTCCCGCGGACATTCAAAAAGCCCGCGCGGAATTGAGAAGCGAAATCAAAACCTATGGTCTTTCCCGTGGCGGCACAATCGTGGCGCGCCAGGAATTCCGCTATGCAGCGGCGGGTGACGAGGTTTGGGTGGGCGGCGAAGTTTACACGCTTACGGATTCAGTCGATAGCGGGATTTCGGATATTTTTAAGGCGGTTTCTAAAAATGAGCCCGCGCGGGAAATCATCATCAAGACTTATCCCGGAAAATTTGGGGAGGAATATTACAAAAATCCCGAAAGCTGGAGAAAGATGGCGGCGATTGAGGCCCGCGTAATGGAGCGCGCGCAAAAAGGGGAAGAGAATTTCAGGGTCCCGAAACTTCTGGGCCCCTCGCCGGAAGATATTGCCAAAAGCGGAAAGGATTATCCTTACACCGCCCTTGAAATGCTCCAGGGCCAGACTGTGTTCCAGTGGATGAAAGGGGCGGGCCAGGATTTCCGGGCAAAAATAGAAGTGATGCAGGGAATGGCGGACGCGGTCGCGGCGCTGCATGAACAATCTGACGGTACTCCCCGGAACATTGTGCACCGCGACATCAAACCTTCGAATTTCATTAAAGGCAGTGATGGAATCGTGAAAGTTTTTGATTTCAATCTTTCCCAGATTGACGGCGAATTGATTGATCCCGTGTTTGATGAGGGGCGCCACATGGAGATGGTCGGAACGCCCGGCTATTTTTCTCCGGAACTGACCACGGCCTTTGCTCCCGTAACTCCCAAGTCCGATGTTTTTCAGCTGGCCCTCAGC
>CAZKMJ010000207.1:0-3896 GCA_964553835.1 uncultured bacterium | reverse complement strand
AATGGGAGTTATGGTGAAAATTGCTTTGATTTCAGGGCCTGTCAGGAAAACATCCCAATCCGTCCTCGAGAGAAGTCTGCGGGCGGTTGGGAGCCCTGTTTTCCTGCCACCCGAAATCAAACAATATTCAGGTGAGGCGAAATGAAAAAAAAGGAAGCCCCAAAAGGGGCAAGTTTGAAAGCCCGGCTCGATAAGGCGCCGCGGGGCCACAAGGTCAAAGGCCGGAATGAGAAAAAAGGCCTGGTGCTTGTGAATACCGGGGACGGCAAGGGTAAAAGCACGGCCGCGTTTGGCACGGCCCTGCGCGCCGTGGGCAGCGGCTATAAAGTCGCGGTAGTCCAGTTTATCAAGGGTAAATGGAAAACCGGGGAATCCGAAGCCGCGAAGAAATTTTTTGGCGAAAGACTGAAATTTTTTCCCATGGGCGACGGTTTTACCTGGGAAACAAAAAATTTTGAAAAAGACGTGCAGGCCGCCAGAAAAGCGTGGCGAAAATGTGTGGAACTACTGCATGATAATGAGCACGGTCTGGTGATTTTTGACGAAATTAATTATGTTCTCAAATACAATTTTCTCGACTCTGGTGAAGTGCTCAAGGAACTTCGAAAAAAGCCCCCACTCAAACATGTTTTTTTGACGGGGGGCGGCGCGCCTGTTGAAATTGTGGAGTTCGCGGATCTTGTTACGGAAATGAAATGCATCAAACATCCTTATCACAAGGGCATTAAAGCCCAGCAGGGGATCGAGTTTTAACCTGGCCAGTGGAGAATGAGAATGAAAAAACGTATTTTCTGGCTTTTCCTTTTTGCTGTGATTCTTGCGCCGCATCCTGCCATGGCTAAATCCAGACAACCTAAAACTTTCCCCATCCGCATCACCGTGGATTTCGGTCCCGCGGGTAAAGAAGGTGTTACGGACAAGGTTCTTTTCATTGAAAAAAACACTACTCCCAAGGAAGCGGTTTCGCAGGTTTTCCCTGTGTTGTCCGGCAAGGCCTGCTGCAGCCTGAAAGACGTCATCGGAATTGGCAATGTGGACATCGATCCGGCCAAAAATCGGTGGTGGTACTGCGAGCTGAATGGCTCCATGAAGGTCAGTCCGAATAAAACTAAATTAAAACGCGGCGATCATTTGAAATGGTATTACCGTCAAGACGAACAGTAATCGCGGCCTTTTTCCTGCTGAGCGCCGTCATACCCCCGGCGATGGCTGGGGAAATCCGCGGCAAAATTACCGTGGAGCCGCCTTTCCCGCAACGGGAAGTCATTGTTTTCAAAAAAAAGAGCCAGGACGCGTGTGAAGCCGAACGTGTTTCAGAATCTTTGATTGTTTCACAGGATGGTTTTTTGAAAAATGCCCTTGTTTCCGTTAAAGGTGACTTTGCGGGCGATTTTCCCCAGGAAAAAGTAGTGATTGATCAGAAACGCTGCAATTTTGAGCCTCATATCCAGGTTATTTCCTCAAAAAGCCCCTTCTTGGTGGCGAATTCTGACCCGCTTGCCCATGACGTCAGGATTTTTCAGGGGCCTCAAATGCTGTCGCGTTTTGAAATGGATGAGGAGGAAAAACCGGTCAGGCAGGAACTGCCTGAGCCAGGTATTTATCTTCTCCGCTGTGGTTTGCATATCTGGATGCACGCGTTTATTGTCAGCGCGCGCCATCCTTACCATGTAGTTTCGGATGATCACGGGAATATTGTTCTGAAAAATGTTCCCGCGGGCAAACAAACCCTCCGGATATGGCATGAAACCCTGGGTGAGGACGAAATTCCTGTAGAGGTTACCGATGGAGTGACCGAATTTTCATATCAGTTCAAAGGCTTGAGAAAAATTTAAAAAAAACGGCATAAAACATGATGACTCATTTGATCCTTGTCCGGCATGGTGAAACAGCCTGGACAAAGGAAAAAAGATACCAAGGCAATACCGACATTCCTTTGTCATCCGAAGGAAGAAAAAGCATGCGTGTTCTGGCCGCTGCTGTAAAAAAACTTTCTCCGGACGTTCTTTACACTTCCGCTTTGAAACGGGCGAAGCATTCCGCGGCCGAAATTACTTCCCGCACGGGGCTTAAAGCGCGCGTGGACAGGCGTTTGAATGAGCTTAGTTTCGGAGAGTGGGAGGGGCATACGGCCGCGGAGCTGGCGCGTAAGAAAAACAGGGCATTTCTTTCCTGGGCAAAAGGGAAGTGGGTCACGCCCCGAGGCGGGGAATCGATGCATGCCTTGCGCCTCAGGACCCTCGCTTTCATGAAGGAATGCCTGAGAAAACATAAGGGCAAAACAGTGGCCCTTGTTTGTCATGGCGGCGTCATCCGAATGTTGATTGCCAACTCACTCCGCCTTCCCGAGCGTTTTCTTTTTTCATTCCAGTCGGACCCGGCTTCTTTCGCGGTCCTCCGCTTTGACTCCAAAAATACCGCCAGGCTTCTCTGCCTCAATGTCCGGCGAAAATACTCGCTCAAGCCGGTGGTGTTCTGATGAAAATTTTTCCTGTTCAATCCAGGAACATTCACGTATCATAACCGGACTTTCAAAGGAGTTTGTATGAAAAACAGGATTTTAACGGTCTTTATTTTCCTCTCTTTTATAGCCCCGGCTTTCGCTGCCGACAACGCGTCTGCGCCTGTGGCTGTGCCTGCCTCAAGTGAATCCGCGGCGCCGCTTGGTTTTGTGGTCACAGGAGACGGCAAGCTGATACCGGAGCCGGGTTCGATTTTTACACAGGGCGGCGATTATGAAGGTAAGGAAATGCCTTACCTGGTTTCCACGCCTCAGCCTATTTCTTATCCCCGCTGGGCCATCCGCCAGGGATGGGAAGGCAGGCTTTCGCTGGCCATTGAAGTGAGAACGGACGGTACGGTCGGAAAAACCAAAGTCATGCAGTCCACCGGCCACAAAATCCTGGACCAGGCCGCTGAAAAAGCCATCCGCACCTGGCATTTTCATCCGACCATGAAGGATGGCAGGGCCATCCGCGATTGTGTGCAGATTCCGGTCACATTTAAATTAGACGACAAATAGAAGTCCTGCTCTAAAAAACCTGCTTTAAAATCCACGGCATGCTCAAGAAATATCAGCATGCCGTGTTTTTTTTACTGACCCTTTTCGCATCAGCCGCGCTTTATTTCCGCTGATGCGCTGCCCGTTTTTCTGGATCGCCTTGCCTTTTTTGGCCGGCATCGCGCTTTTCATTCATATTCCGGCTGCCCAGGCTTCTCACGCGCTTTATTTTCTTTTGCCGGCCCTTGCGCTGTCCTGCGGCCGTAAAATATTTCTCCCTATTTTTTGCTGTACCTGGTTTCTTCTTGGGGGGCTTTATGCCCATGCCGACCATGCGCGTCCCGCGAATGCCATTGAGAATTTCATTTCTCCCAACGCGTTTCTGAAGGGGCGTGTTTCCGGCCTGCCGGAAGTTAAAAAAAATGGCCGCAAGAAAACGGTTTCTTTTGTGCTCGAAGCGCGGGAAGCCGGGAAGCGCGCGGTCGTGGGAAAGGTCCAGATTTTTCTGATTAATCCCCGGACGGTGCCCGGGCCGGGTGACCAGGTTGCTCTCCTGGGAAAGCTGGAAAAACCCAGGTCATTTGGCCGGAATTTTGATTACGCGCTTTATTTAAACAGCCAGGGAGTCAGCGCGGTTTTTCAGGGGATTGGATGGCGCTGTGTTTCAGTCCTGGAAAAAGGTAAACCATCTCTGATGGCGCGGATCAGAGAAGGAATCGCGGCCGTCATTGACCGTTTTTCTTCCGGGCAGTCTGCCATTATTTTCAAGGCTCTGGTTCTGGGTTCACGCGCGGGTCTTGACTCTGGGTTGAAGGAATCCTTTTTCAGGAGCGGCACTTCACATCTGCTGGCTATTTCCGGCCTGAACATCGCGCTGGTGGCGGGCAGTTTTTAC
>CAZKMJ010000206.1:0-3919 GCA_964553835.1 uncultured bacterium | reverse complement strand
CTGCTTTGCGGTTTGGGACCGGGATAGCGGTAATCATCCGGGTTTACTTTTTCACCGGGCTTGGCCTTGTCGAGCGCCTTGCGGTAAAAATAATAGATAATGCCCTGGCCCTGGTGCTCGGGGATGAAACGCAAGATGGGCTCTTTCAACTTGTACTGGCGTCCCAGCTCAATGCCGTCCTTCACATGGTTCAATATGACCAGGTAGCTGAGGTTGGGCGTCAGCCGGTCATGCTTGCTGTTGCCTTTGGAACTGCCTTGATGGTTTTCAGTGAAAAATTCCGCGCGAGGAATTTTTCCAATGTCATGGAAATAGCAGCCCACGCGGGCAAGCAGAGCGTTCGCGCCGATTGCTTCACACGCGGCTTCAGCCAGTGTGCTGACCACCAGACTGTGGTGATAGGTCCCCGGCGCTTCAACAATCATGCGCTTAAGCAGCGGATGGTTCAGGTCTGAAAGTTCCAAGAGGCTGATTTCACTGGTTAAATTAAAAAGGCCTTCGAAAACCGGAACCAGAAGGAAGCACAGCGGCATGGTGATCAAAAGCCCGTTGGCAAGGCCCATGACACTGACCTGAAGCGACTCATCCAGCGGGTATTCGTGGTAAATGCGGTAAATGAAAATAATGACAAAGCTGGCCAGGCCGATCAGGCTTCCGACTTTCAGAAACTGGATACGCTTGCGTAAGCGGATGGTGCCAAAAATTCCGATCATGGAAGAAACCAGGACCATCAGGATAATTTCCGGAGAAAAGTCCACCAGCGGAGCCACAAATACCGCTGAAAGCACGGCGCACATAAAACCCGCGCGCTGGTTTAAAAGGATGGCCACAAGAAGCGAGCCCACCGCGCCGGGCATGAGGTAAGGAGTCGCGTCCGGCAGCACAGCCACCGTTTTGCAAAGCGCCACATTCACCAGCAGTGCGGTGTGAAAAAATACAACCTCGCGCAGCGACTTCAGCATTCTTTTTTCAAAAAAGTACAGGTAGGCAAAACAAAGGCTGTACATCAGGATGATCAGGTAGGCCAGCACAAAAAGAAGGCTGATGATTTTCCGCGCCGCCAGCTTCTTCTGGATCTGCTGGACACGCTCCTTGCTTTCCGGCGTGACCAGCATGCCGCGCTGGACAACCAGCTCTTCTTTCTTGATCTTCTCCTGAACAGGCTCGACCTTGGCCGCGGCCTTTGCCCGCCGGGACTGGGTCTCGCTTTCGTCGGCTCTCAGGTTCGGTACCAGCACCACAGCCAGGATTTCCTGCACCGCGCTGCGGGACTCTTTGTCTTTTTTCAAAAATTCCGGCAGATTGGGGACCGCGCGCTGCTCTTCAACCGCGGCCACGGACTGAACGGCAACGTCTTTCTCTGTTTTCTCCGAAAAATCTACCAGCGAAACTTTCGCCGCGCCGTCTTTGAGGATCTGCTGCTTCTGTGCGCCTTCAATCATACCGCCGCCAAAACTTTTCTCCAGGTGCTCCTTGATAAACGCGCGGATTTCCTGAAAACGGTCAGTAGCAGAAAGATGCTTCAGGCCGGCTTCAGAAATCTGGAGAGGAAGTTTTTCCGGCAGGGTCTTGCCCGGCGCGGCGTTCTCCCGGTATTCCTGCATGGCCTTGAAAAATGATTCCGTTTTCTCGCGCGCTTCTTTGGCGGCGGCCGGATCAAAGCTGTAGACCCGGAGAACTTCCGCGGTCTTGCGGTCTTTCAACTCCTGGGTCAGCTTTTCATTGGTGTAGATAATTTCAAACGGGGAAAAGATGGTGCGGGGCGAAGGCTCTCCAACCAGATAGCCGCCGCTTTCCATGCCGGTCGGCATCTGGAAAAGAAGGATGCCGGCCATGAGCACTCCAGAAGCAATGAAAGCCAGGAAAACATAAAACCGCTGGCGCGGGCTTATTTTCGTGCTGGCGCCTTCCCTGCTCTGAATGATCTTATGCAGTGTGGTGCGTGTGTTTACGCTCATATTTCTCGTAAGCCTTAATGATTTCCTGAACAAGCGCGTGGCGGACCACGTCAGTTTCATCCAACATCACAAACTGAATGCCCTTGATGCCCGCCAGCGCGTGCTGGATTTCAACCAGGCCGGATTTTTTTCCGTGAGGAAGGTCAATCTGAGTAATGTCGCCGGTGACAATGGCCTTGGAACCCTGCCCAAGTCGGGTTAAAAACATTTTCATCTGGGTATGCGTGGTGTTCTGGCCTTCATCCAGAATGACAAAAGCGTTGTTCAGCGTGCGGCCGCGCATGTAAGCGAGCGGCGCCACTTCAATCACACCGCGTTCAATCAAACGGCCTGCTTCTTCATATTCCATCATGTCATGAAGCGCGTCATACAGCGGGCGCAGGTAAGGATTGACCTTTTCATAAAGGTCGCCGGGAAGAAAACCCAGGCTTTCGCCTGCCTCAACGGCCGGACGCGTAAGAATAATGCGGTCGACCAGTTTCTTTTTAAGGAAATCGATGGCCGCGGCCATTGCGAGATAAGTTTTACCGGTACCCGCGGGGCCCACGCCGATAACAATGTCATTGTCACGGATAGCTGCCAGATATTTTTCCTGGTTTTTGCTGCGGCCCGTGATGACTTTGCCGCGGTGGAAAAAACGCACGTCTTCCTTGGGATCATAAGCCTGCTTGGCGGACGGGCGTTCGGCCGGCTCAGAGGAAGAAGAAGGGTGCCGGAATGAACGGGAGCGCAGTTCATTAAGTTTGTTGGAAAAGAAACGGAAAGCGCGCTCCACGCCATCTTTATCGCCGGAAATTTTCAGTTTTTCATTGCGCGCGGAAATACGGACATGGAATTCTTTTTCAGCGTAGCGCAGATTTTCATCCAGGCTTCCATAAAGTGCGATGGCTTCTTCGTTCGAATTCAGCTTGAGTATCTTGTCCAAAAATTCCCCCTTAGAGTTTCAACTGGATGTGAAGTTCTTTAAGCTGCCGGTCGCTGACCGTGCCCGGGGCTTCGGTCATGACGCAAATACCTTTCTGGTTTTTCGGAAACGCGATAACTTCGCGGATGGACTCGCGGCCCAGCATGAGCGTGACCAGGCGGTCAAGACCGATGGCCAGCCCGCCGTGCGGCGGCGCGCCAAAACTCAGAGCCTTTAACAGGAAGCCGAACTTAGACTCTACTTCCTCTTCGCTAAGGCCCAGCGCCTTGAAAACTTTTTCCTGCACGTCACGGCTGTGGATTCGGATGCTTCCGCCGCCGATTTCCGTGCCGTTCAGCACCAGGTCATACGCGCGCGCCTTCACTTTCATGGGCTCAGTCCCGATCAGGTTCGCGTCTTCGATGCGCGGCGAAGTGAACGGATGGTGCAGGGCCTGGCAGTGCTTTTCTTCCTCGTTCCATTCAAACAGCGGGAAATCCTTGACCCACAGAATTTTGAAATCATTGTAAGCAGGTTTGAGATGCTCTTCTGCCAGCTTGGCGCGAAGCGCGCCAAGCGCCACCGCGGAAGTGCGCTGGTCGGAAGCTACCATATAAATGTTGTCCCCTGCTTTTGCGTTCAGCCGGGAAATCAGCTGCTTCAAGCGCGCCGCATCGAAAAACTTCGCGATCGGAGACTCCACTTTATCCTCACCCGTGACTTTCATCCAGGCAAGGCCTTTGGCGCCGAAATTCTGGACATACAGGGTCAGATCGTCAAAATGTTTGTGCGAACTTTCAAGACCGGCGGGCGGCGTGAAGCAGATACCGCGAATCGCGCCCTTGTTGGCGAGACATTCATCGAAAATCTTGAAACCGCATCCTTGAAAAACATCGCTCAGGTCGCGCAGCTCAAGACCATAGCGCATGTCCGGCTTGTCCGAACCGAAACGGCGCATGGCTTCGTCATAAGTCATCTGAAGAAACGGCCGGGGAAATTTCACGCCCAGCGCTTTTTCGAACACATCAGCGATCATGCCCTCCACCACGCCCATAAC
>CAZKMJ010000205.1:1713-3989 GCA_964553835.1 uncultured bacterium | reverse complement strand
GCCATGCTGAAACAGCCAGGATCCTGGCTGATTATCTGAAAGAAAAAGGTGTTGTATGAGGATACTGACTGTCATCTTCGTGACTTTTGTTTTCTGGGCGGCCCTTCTTTGGCGTTTTCTTCCGGAAGAGCCTTTTGCGTCGTCCGTGGTTTCTATTTCTCAGCCGGCCGGTTCCGATCCTGTGAATTACTACACCGCTTCAAAAATAGTGACGGGTTTGGATTTCCTGCGCAAGGTTCTTCCTGCCGGGTCCGATGCGCAGGTGCAACAGCTGCAGAGTTCGATCGAAACTTCTGTGGATGAGCAAAAAGGGCTGATCGAAATCCGGGTGAAAGACAAAGACCTGACAAAGGCGGCGGACATGGCAAACCGCTTGGCCCGCGAATTCCTGCTGGCCGATATCGGAACCGGAAAAGAAACGGCCCGCAACCGGCAGGATTATTTTCAAAGACAGGTGAGGGTGGCGCAAGACGGCCTTGACGTTCTGCAGAAACAGATCCTGGAAGTGCGCGGCCATTTGATCCAGCCCGGGATCCAGCCGGAAGAAGAAGCTCAATGGCGGATGAAGCAGGAAGACCTGGAAAATCAGCTTCGGGACCAGGAACAGCAGTTCCGCCAGCTCAATATGGACTTCCAGAACGCCCGCCTTGAAGAAGCGGCCCAGACCCCCGGTATTACCCTGGTGAAATCCGCTGTTCCGGGGCGCTCCGGCCGGGCCGGCCTTTCCACAAAAAAGGTCCCCATCCTGGCTTTTCTCCTATCCCTAGTATCTACTTGGATTTACCGCTTTCTCACTCGAAAATCCTGACATGAATAGGGCGTAATTGATCAATATAATTATCTAAAGCGTTAGTTTGTAATACTAACAAACGTTAGGTATACTTTATTCCGATGATCCCCCTGACCTTCAAACAGACGGAAGTCCTTGTCTTTATTGACGCCTTCACTAAAAAGAAAGGCTTTCCGCCCAGCATTCGTGAAATCGGGGAGTTTTTCAAACTTTCACCGCCTTCTGTTCTGAACCATTTGAGGGCGCTGGAGAAAAAAGGTTTTATACGCCGCGAGCCTTTAAAGCCACGCTGCCTGGAGATCCTGAAAAGACCCGGGGAGCTGGCCGCTTAAAAGCACGCGGCATTTTTTTTTAGGCCTCGTAGGTTCCGGAAAATGCTCCGGGACTGAGAGGGCGAAGCTGTGTAAAGCCAACGGCCCCGGAATCATGATGATTCCGGGACATTCAGCGAAGCTTGAAGCTTCGCTTTTCATAGAGGAGATGAAATGAAAGTTGCGATTTTGTGCGGCGGGCAGGGGACGAGGCTGAGGGAAAAGACAGAGTCTATGCCCAAGCCGCTTGTCGAGATCGGCGGCAGGCCCATTCTCTGGCACATTATGAAAATATATTCTGCTTTTGGATTCCGGGAGTTCGTGCTTTGCCTTGGCTATAAGGGACAGATGATTGAAGATTATTTCAAGGGTCCCGGAAAAGAAGGCGAAGACTGGAAAATTGTTTTCGCGGACACGGGTGAGGCCACCAACACAGGCGGCCGCGTCAAGAAGATCGAGAAATATATCACGGAAGAAAATTTTATGGTGACCTACGGGGACGGCGTCGCTGACATTGATATCCGGACACTTGTGGATTTCCACAAAAAGCACGGACGGATTGCAACGGTCACGGCTGTGAACCCGCCTTCCCAGTTCGGCCTTCTGGACCTTGATGGTGAGGGCCGTGTCCGGCGTTTTCAGGAAAAGCCGCAGACCAACCAGTGGATTAACGGCGGTTTTTTCGTTTTCAAGAAAGAGTTCTTCAATTATCTGGGTGAAGGGGACGTTCTTGAAAAAGCGCCGCTGGAAAAAACAGCCGGTCAGGGAGAGCTTGTCGCTTTCAAACATCAATCGTTCTGGAAATGCATGGACACTTACAAAGAAACTGTGTTTTTGAACGAGCATTGGTCATCTGGCAAGGAGCCGTGGAGGATGTGGAAATGAACAGGAAATTCTGGAAAGGTAAAAGGGTCCTGATTACCGGTATTAGCGGATTTGTGGGCTCCAATCTGGCGGAGCAGCTTTTAAAAAATGGAGCGGTGGTTTACGGTCTGGTGCGCAACGACACCAAAAAAAGCTATTTTGAAAGCCTGCCGTTCCGCAAGCGGGTCAACACTGTGCGCGGAGACCTTCAGAATCTGGCTTTTTTGAAACGGTTAATGCGCGCCAGACGTATCGAGATTGTTTATCATCTCGCGGCCCAAGCAATAGTCGGAGTCGCGAACCGTTCGCCG
>CAZKMJ010000205.1:1288-1703 GCA_964553835.1 uncultured bacterium | reverse complement strand
ACATCACTGTGTTCCAGGCCATTGTGAGTGAGGCCAACAAAAATCCGCTGCCCACGTTTCAGTCCAATATCCAGGGGACCTGGAACCTGTTTGAGGCCTGCCGGGGATTAAAATCCTTGAAGGCGATGGTCGTGGCATCGAGTGACAAGGCTTACGGCTCGCACAAAAAACTGCCTTACACAGAAACCCACGCGCTCCAGCCGGAATTCCCTTATGACGTTTCCAAGGCGTGCGCGGACCTGATCGCGCGCAGTTATTACCGGATTTTCAACCTGCCTGTGGTCATCACGCGTTTTGCCAACATTTATGGGCCAGGCGACATCAACTTTTCTCGCATTGTGCCCGACACTCTGCGCTCCGTGGTGCAGGGCAGGAACCCTATCATCCGTAGTGACGGTACTCCCCAGCGTGACTA
>CAZKMJ010000205.1:0-1278 GCA_964553835.1 uncultured bacterium | reverse complement strand
CTTTACGTCAAGCTGGCGGAAAATCTCCGGAAAACCCAGGGAGAAATTTTCAATGCTGGCCACAATAAGCCGGTCAGCGTGCTCAACATGGTACGCACCGTGCTGAGAGTCAGTGGGAAAAAGCGTTTGAAGCCAGTGGTCCTGGGTAAAGGGTCGCTTAAGGGCGAAATTGACAAGCAGTGGATGGACGGCACCAAAGTCAGGAAGATACTGCGCTGGAAACCCAAAACGAACCTTGAAACCGGATTGCGCAAGTCTTTTGCCTGGTATTCCAGGTACCTTCAGAAATGAATAAAAAGATAACAGCCTGCATTCTGTTTTTGGCGCTGGCCCAGCTGGCCATTCAGGCGGCCTGGATGCTGCGTGAAACCGGTTTTATTGTGACGCGCATGACCCAGGATGACACCTTCTATTACCTGCAGACGGCCTGGAATTTCAAGAACATGGGCGTCGCAACCTTTGACGGTCTCCATCGTACGAACGGTTTGAACATCCTTTGGTTCTGGATCACCACTTTTTTTGCCTTCCTGACAAGTGACAAAACAGTGCTTCTTAAAATGACCCTTGGATTCTGCGCGCTGGCAAACGCGGCCTGCTATTTTTCCATTTGGAAACTGGGGGAAGTCCTGAAGCGGCCGTTTCTGGCGCTTTTCGCGGCTTCATCCTGGTTTTATTTCAATATCAAAATCCATTACGACATGATGTTATCCATGGCCGGCCTTGAAAATTCCCTGAATGCTTTCGTTTTCTGGACGCTTCTTTGGGTCACCCTTCTGGCGCGCGAGCAGATCTCGGGCTGGGGCAAGTCAAAGCGTAATCTTATGGCCATGATCCTGCTTTCCGCGGCGCTGGTCTACCTGCGGCTTGAATCTGTGTTTTACGGAGCAATGCTGACCAGCTCCGTTTATTTCTATTTTTTTCGCGAACATTCAGCCCGGCCGGATTTTTTTCGGGTCTTCCAGTTTCATTTTTTAACGGTGGGCTTACTGGCTGGTCTTTGCGTGCTAAGTTATTTCATCATGGGTGGGACATTCCTGCCCATTTCAGGAAAAGTAAAAATCAGTACCTATCATTTGACACCTTCCGACATTGCTCTTGTGGCCATGCTGACCCTGACCCGGATTCTTCCAATCCAGCTGATCAAGGCCGCGGGTTTTTTCCCCGGACATTTTCCCCTGGCTGCCCTTACGCCGATCTTTGCTGCAGGCCTGGTCCTTTTCACGTCCTTTTTTATCCGGTTCTGTGTTTTAAATCCTATCTGGGTAAGATTGCGGATTT
>CAZKMJ010000204.1:0-3992 GCA_964553835.1 uncultured bacterium | reverse complement strand
TTCATCGTAACGGTAATGGGTCTCTTTTTTGCCACTGCCGTCACGGCTGTAAACCTCAGAGAGTTTGGCGAATTTACCTTCAACAACATGGATACCCAAAGAGCGCAGGTAATCAGCGCCTTCTTCTTTCGGGCCGTTCTGCCCGAATTCGAAAGTCAACTTGCCTGCCTTATAAAGCTCTTCCTTACCTCGCGCTTTAATTTCTTCAAGTTTCAGTTTCTGATTATCAGAATAGGCCTGCAGTTCGGGCGGTACCAGTTTTCCATCCGGACCAATGGGCGGTTCATTAATCACGACCGCGCTGACAAAGCTGCTGAATTTAGGATGTCCGCCCAGCTGTGCGTGCAGCGAGCGTTCAATCAATTCAACCGTGGACTTGACAGTATGAAGACGGGTTTCAATGTCCTGAGTCGTGTTCCAGACCCAGATGACAGGCACGCCGCGTTTTTTCGCGCGGATCAGTTCGCGGACCATTCCTTTGGCCAGCAGGTCGGTCATAAGACTGGTCATCAGGCTGCCTGGGCCAATAATGATGCCGCCGCCCCTGGTTGTACGGCGGATGGCCTGCAGCGCTGCAGGATCAGCATTCGCCTGCTTCTTGCGGCCGATCCGGCGGCCGTCGGGTTTGGCGTGCGGCTGAAGGCCGACCTGATGACTGCGGTCGGTTTCGTGAAATTCCCCTGTAATTTTTTCCTGTCCGTAAGCAGTGGCTTTGATTTCATTGCTGCCCGGTTCCGCGTAGGTCGCGAAAAGCTGAATATCATCTGAAGAGGACGGGCTGGACAGAATGGCGGTTACGCGGCTGTTTAAGATGCTTGAGAGTTTATCCATGGCCTTGAGATAACGCGGATAATTCAGGACTCTCGGTTTGTAGACGCCTTCCTGCTCCATGACTCCAACATACAGGATGTTCTTCAGTGAATGTTCCCAGGCTTTGCGCGGCTTGGCTTCTTCGCCTGCTTTGGGAGCAACCGCGGGCTGGAAGAAATCCAGAATGCCCTTGTTTGTGTAGCGTTGGTCAACCAGCTCGAAATACGGGCGGATTTTGGTGAAAAATTCAAAAATATCGCCTTCGTCCGGCGTGACAGGATATTTTTCACGATCCTCACGGTTGGCCAGAACCCATTCCAAAGCTTCTTTATAGAGTTCCATGGCGGTCGTCGCGGTCTTGGAGCGATATTCCAGAACGTCTTGTTTCCAGATTTCCGCAATACCGCCGCGGATCGCGGACATAGGATCACCAGGATGCAGATAACTTTTAAGAATCACGACCCGCATCAGTGAACGGATAAAGACCCTCACAAAAAGGAATTGCTGAAGGAAATAAGCGAAATCAAGGAAGGCATTCCATAGCCTGCCTTTGGCCAGTGACTTGTCCCAGCTGGCCTTGATCTGGGACTGAATGGCGCGTGAGCTGCCGCCGTCATCCGCGTAGCTAATCAGGCTGACCACAGGCTGGCCCGCAGGGACCAGGCCAGATTTCATGAGCGACGGAGTCACGGCCGCGGTACCTGTGCCGCCACCGATAATGATCCACGCTTTTCCGGTCCTGCTCGTGCGCGTGTAGGCGAAAAGAGCGGTCGCGCTGACGCTGCGCAGTTCCGAACGGCGCGCGGATTCACGGCGGAATTCTTCGATGACCAGACGGTCCGCGTCCTGGCGCTCCCTGTTCATGCTTTCGACTTCGTCATAATAATCCACGGCCTTCTCAACAAGCTCGCGAAGGACTTCCTTCGGTTTGCTCAGGTCAGTGGTATCTACAGTCGCGGTTGCGGCCATAAGCGCACGGCGGTTTGCGCGGCCGAGGTTGTCCCAAAGCTGATCAAGCGCTGCATCCGTTGTTCCCTGCTCAATGATTTGGGTGCGTCTCTTGGCGTCCGCGATCCAGTCACGCACGGCGCTCATGACAGGTTTAAGGCGTGTCCGGCTTCTCTTGTCGCGGTAGGCGCGGAGGTTGTTTTTGGACGCCTTGACCTTTTTGAAATTGATGTCACGAAGCTCAATTTCCTGGGCCACGTTACCGGTGCCCGCGGAATATCCGGGCTCAATAAGGCTCGCGACAAGTGCCTTAGCGTCTTTATCGATGGCGGTAAGCGCCATGATACCCGCGCCCTTGCTCATCAAAAGGTGCAGGCGGTAGAACGGAATGCCTTCATCGCCAATACCTTGTGTGGATTCCGCGTTGGCCTGGCCTTTGGTCAGAACCAGGTCGGCTTTTTTCAGGACTGTTGCCACACGCTTTGAAACATGACGCAGGTCGATACCCTGGATGTTCGGGCCTTCTTCGACCAGAACGAAATAGCCTCTGCGGCGCAGTTCGCGAAGCGGCGCGAAAACACGTTCGGCAGTAGAGTGCGCGTGAAGAACATTAAAGACTTCCTGCGCGTAATTTTCATATCCCGCGGGAAGATCAAGCTGGTCAGGGCTGGTGATCGTGCGCGCCAGCGGAAGCACGCGGCCGTTGACATCGATAATCCGCCGGGCGACCAGGCGCTGGTAGATCATGGTATCGCCGCCGGGGAAATCATGGGCAGAAACGCGCGGATTGATAAAACCATCGGCATCACGCCATGAGAAGTCGTTGGAAACCTGCCGGGCCTTGGGAATGGCGGAGATTTCGAGGCGCGAATTGGCCAGGAGCAGCTGCTGCATCAGGACAAGGTCAAAAATACCTTCCAGGTTATTGTCGAACAGGAACGCGACGCGTTTGCGCTTGCCGCTCATGATGAACTCGTGAATGAACTCATCAAGGTCGGCCTCATCATCACGGGTCGCGAGATTTTCCTTGGCTTTTTCAGTCAGCCAGGTGTCATAAAATTTTTCGAGCTGGCGCGCGCCTTTGGCCGCTTCGTAGGCTTCGCGGATGTCCGGGTTGTCCACGTCAAGAACGCCGCCAACCAGCGAGAATTTCAGCCACATGCGGACAGTTTCAAAAGTCTTTTTGGCGCGCAGGCCACGGTCACGAATGCCCGCTGCCTGAATGTCGCGCACATCAACATAAGCCACAAGGTTTTTGACATGGGTCATGACGGGCGCTTCGCGGTCACCGAAAAGCCTCAGCAGTATTCTGGCCGGAGATTCACCTTCACCTGTGTTTGCCTTGATCCATTCCGCGGCTATTCTGCGCGCGTTTTCACGGACAGTCTGTCCGGCCAGAGCAGGAACTTTGGCCTGGGCGCGTGTCACGAAAGCAGCGACATCGGCGGCCGTGATATTGGCTTTCAAGAATTCTTCAACAGCATTACTGGCGGCGGCCTTTTCATAGGCAGCGCGGAATTCCGCGTTGTTCAGTTTGTCGCCAAGGATCAGCAGGTCGATCCAGGAATCAATGAACTTGGCCTGCGTATTGACGACAACCTTCAGAGCCTGTTCGTTACCTTCCGCGTTCTGCGCCTTCTTGGGATGGAATTCCCATTCATCCGGCATTCCAGGCTTGAAGACTTCGTTATAAATTTGGCGGTAATTGTTTTCCAGCTCCCGGTCAATGGCCTTCGCGTATTTCTTTTTGTTCTTGCGGATAAACTGGTGGATGAATTCTTCCGGGCTTTGCTCCTCTTCAAGCGCGGAGAAAGCTTTAAGGACCGTATAAGCAGCGCCCAGTTCCTGGATTGTGAACGCGCCCGGAATGGACTGCAATTCGACGGCGCTGTTGATGCCGCGCATCCGCAGCTGGACTACGCCCTGCTCGTCAATAACACCCAGGGCCACAAGGCCGTCCCACATAAGGGCGGCTCGGCCGGCAGTCACACCCGCAGTCATGGCTTGACGTGACACAGTCAGCTTGGCGCGATAAGCCTGTTCAGCGCGCGCCTGCAGGACCCTGCGGGCCGCGCGGTCACGCATCTTGATCTGGCGCACTGCGGCTTCCTGTGAAACGCGTGTGACGCTGATGTATTCCGCGTTGCTCAGGTCGTTTTGGA
This sequence comes from uncultured bacterium, assembly GCA_964553835.1. Taxonomy (GTDB): domain Bacteria; phylum Omnitrophota; class Omnitrophia; order Omnitrophales; family Aquincolibacteriaceae; genus CAYLPP01. Next base: position 72 of record CAZKMJ010000204.1, on the reverse strand, counting down.
GGCGTGAGCGTTTAGGCCTGCCTTCATGGTCTTTTTCTCACTTGGGCGCGACGACACGAGTCCAGTCCAAAG
>CAZKMJ010000203.1:2542-4156 GCA_964553835.1 uncultured bacterium | reverse complement strand
TAATCTCGAAGCTGCCGTCGTCACCTGTAACAGCGAAAAACGGGTGGGTCAAAACACCAATCCAGGCATTCATCCAGGGATGCACGTCGCATTTGAATTTGACCATAACTTCAGGCTTGTCGAACTTTCTTTTGATTTTCATGCCCTGGATCGGCATGCCAAGATTAAACTGCTTGCTGTTGGCCGGGAGCCCGTGCACATTGTGCAGGGTGGAATCGCTGTTCACGATCTCAAGCGTCTGGCCCGCCTGCAGGCCCAGGACACGGGGAATGTAGCGGCAGCCCTTCTGGTCGAGTACCACATTTTCATTCGGTGCCGGGAAATTCCCCTGCACACCTTCTTTTATGTAAACAAAAACGTTTTTAATGGAACCATCAGCGGCCACAACCGCGTCTTCCGTTTCTCCGCCGCCGCAGGCAGGGTCCGTGCTCATGTCCAGCTTCGCGGGCGCGGGAGCTGTTCCCTGAAACTTCACCTTTCCGGAAACATTTCCAGCCCAGGCAGGCGCGCAAATAACAGTGAGGAAAAGAAAAAGTAATGCCAGACGTGAGAACTTCATATTGCCTCCAAAAAGAAAGGTTTTAAACGGGAAGAATGCTGAACGGCCGCTGCCAGCCGCCGTCCTGCAGGAGAAATCTTTTGCCGGGCTGGACCAGGATTTCGCCGTTTTCAAGGCTGATCTTGACGCGCTCAAGCGATTTTCCGGAGGCCCCTTCAAAGGAAATTCCGGACTTGTAATAATCTTTTTTGTGGCAAGAGCAATGAAACTTCTGCTCATTTTCAATCCAGGCGGGCGTGCATCCAAAAGCGGAAAACGCGGAAAGCGCGAAAATGCCGTCAAGGTTGCGGACAATCCAAACGCCGTGCTTTTCCTTCCAGCGGCCGTCCACCTTGCCAGCCTGATAATCTTCAGGCTTTCCTGCCTGGAAAGAATCCCCTTCCAGAAGCCAGGAAAAGAGGCGGCGCATGGCGCCAGAAACAGCGGAGCCCAGACCCGCGCTCAAAGCCGCGGCCGTAAGTCCAAATCCAATAATAAAATTTCTGCGTTCTTTGACGTGTTCCATAGGAAGTACGATGATAAAACCCGCGCCCTACTTGATCAAGGCAATTTTTCTTCTTTTAGAATACACAAAAGCCGCGGTAAGGACCAGGGCCAGGTCAGCCAGGCAAACAGCCAGAACATAGGGTGCCCCCCCGCCTCCAAAACCATAGCTGTGAAGGCCTGCGGCCAGAACATAATTGACACCATACCAGGCCATGACGACACCCAGAAACGCGGCCACACAGCCCACCGTGGTCCCAAAGGTGCCCAGCCAGCCGGCAAAGCGGCCATGCAGGACCGCCAGATAACCCAACAACGCGATCAGCGCCCAGGTTTCTTTTGGATCCCACCCCCAGAAGCGTCCCCAGGAATAATTGGCCCAAACACCGCCCAGTACCGTGCCAGTGGCCAGCAAGACTACGCCGATCTGCACCGCGCGGTAAAGAAATAATGAAAGCTTACGGTTGGATTCTTCTTTCTGCGGCGAGAAAAGATAGCCCGCAATGGCAAAATGCCCGATTCCCCAGGCCAGCGCGAAAGCGCCGTAGCTGAGCGTGATGGTCAGCACATGC
>CAZKMJ010000203.1:0-2532 GCA_964553835.1 uncultured bacterium | reverse complement strand
GACAGTCAGCCACAGATTGCTGCGGAGCACGGGAACAAGCGGCGTGATCGACGGGTTCAAGACCGCGGGGAAACTTTCCGCGATGATCAGCGCGAGAGCAGCCACAAGACCCGCTGCCAGCGGAATAAGCGCGGCACGGTAAAAACAAAACAGAATAATAGAGAAGAAAGAAACAGCCCACGAGACCCAGATAATGGATTCATACATATTGGAAACAGGCGGCCGGCCGGCAATCAGACAACGAAGAAAAAAACCGTAGGCATGAACGCCGAAGCCCAGCACAAACAACATTAGCGCGGTTCTGAAAATAGCGCCGCCCATGGGCAGCGGCATGCGCTTTTCAACGCAAAGCCACAGCGCGAACAAAAGCGCGGCCGTGAGATAGAATTTCCATGCCCATCCGAACGGGTGCATTTTGTCATATCGGATTTCCGCGTTCAGGATTTTACGGTCGATAAAAATGTCGCGCGAATCAAAAAGGGACTGAATAGATTTTTTAAAAGCTTCCGCGGCGCCGGCAGCTTCCGTTGAAGACGGATTCTGGTTCAAGACCTTCACAAGCCCGTTGAATGCCTGCGCGGCTTCCGTCAGGTTCTTGGCAGGGAAAAAAACTTCCAGCTTCTTTAAATTGTCTTCGCTGGCAAAGCCCTGCAAAGGCATCCAGCCAGCCCGCGCGTCCTGCGGATTGGCCACCCATCCCGGAACTTCACCATTCGCGATTTGTTGAAACATAAACGCGGAGCCGTAAAGCTCCATACGTTTTTTGTCCAGAAGGCTGAGCGTTTCCTTGCGTGCCTGGCGGCCAGAAGCATCCTTGACCTTTTTAATAAAAGCTTCGTTACTCAACACCATCTCAGGGGAAATTTTTCCTTTGATGACCATGAGCCCCAGCTCTTTTTGAAGCGGCTTGAAAGAAACCGGAATAAAAGGGGTTTTAAAATATTTTTCCGGGTCCGCGATCCAGGTCCAGACCAGAGCCGAAGAAGAAAGTCCGCCCACTTCACTTTTTCCTGCCACGTTGAACGCGGCCTCGCGCGCAAAACTGGCGAAAGGCTTGACCCGCCCGCTGTCCTGAACCGGCACTTCATCCAGAATTTCATACGCGTTTTTGGCAAAAGCCGGCGACGTCAGGCTCAAAATCATTAAAAGAAAGAAGAAGGTTTTTTTCATGACTCTCCTGTGGCCGGCTCAAGCGGCCTGGCGGGTTTGCGCGTAAAAAACATGGTCACAATTCCGATGACCATAATCAGCGCGCCGAAATATTTAACCGGAACACCTGGATCTTTACCGACCGCGAACACGGAAATCTCCGGCTGTCCCTCTTCCGCGCTGTAACTTGCCTGATAAATGCGGTAGCCCCGGTATACCAGCGGCTTGTTCATGGAAATGGTCGCGGCTTGTTCAACGCCGCGCATTTCATCTTTCAAAACAACATCACTTTCAAAGGAAGCGGGTTTTTCGGTGCCCGGATAATTTTCAACACGGAAATCCTTAAGCGTCAGTTTGAAACCGGCTGGTATCCTTTTTTCTCCAAACACAAAATCATAAGTCTTGTCCTTCAGGGCCACTTGAGTTTTCATCCCTTGACCGATCCAGAAATTCTTTTCGCCGGCTTTGATCTGAATGGCCGGAGGCTCTTGCGCCTGCGGACCTGCTTCCACAGCCGTAAAAACGCGGTCATGAGCGGCTTTTGGTAAATACTCTTCCACCTTGTAGGTCAGGTCCATCCAGCCCAGCGGTACTTCCACGCCTTTTTCAACACTCTGCGTTTTAACCTGCAGGCCGGTGCGCACCTGGACTTTCAGGCCTTCCAGGGTCTGCACAAAGCGCAGCTCATGGCTCTGACCCCGCGAACCCGCTTCCGGCATCCGGTAAAAAATCCTCATACCGGTGGCGCTCGGCTTCATGCCATGCATGGTGGGAAAGTCCGGAAAATTGGAAAACGCGGTATGCTTTTCTTCGATTTCCGGACCCATGACAGTCAACTGCACCGCGGGATTGGGACTGGAATCATTTTCCTCAATCAATTTATTTCCGGAAACAGCCGCGTTCTTGAAAATTTTTTCTGCCCGGATAGTGAAAGGGGTTCCTTCCACCTGGAATTCCGCGGGAACTTTGATGTCTTCCGGCAGCGCGATGGCGGTCGAATCGCCGTCTTTTTCGATTTCAAGATAAGGGGTGGAGGCCGCCGTGTTGTTTTCCTTCAATAATTTGTCTGTGAAAACCAGACGCGCGGGGCCCATCTGGATCCTGCCCATCTGCGGGTCATTGAGCAGCAGCCACTGGGACTGGTTCAGAAATGAATTTTTCAACGTCACGCGCAGGGCCGCGGGACCGGTATCAGAAGCCTTGAAATTTTCTTCAAAAGAAGCGTGCGGATAATAGGAAACAAGGCTGACCCCGAAAGGAAGGTGTGAAGCTGAGGAATTCATGGACTTTTCAAGTTTCTGATTTCCCTGCCAGGGAAAAGCTTTTTTATCCAGGAAGAACAGCCAGTCCCCCGCCACCAGGGGAACGCCGCGATTGCGGCCG
>CAZKMJ010000202.1:0-4205 GCA_964553835.1 uncultured bacterium | reverse complement strand
TTCGACCCCTCATAACCCACAGGTCCCAGGTTCAAATCCTGGCCCCGCTACCAAATCCAGGCCCGATGGCAAACCCGTCGGGCCTTTTTTTTTAGGAAACCATGGCACTCATCAGTTTACAGGACATTTCACTGGCTTTTGGCGGTCCGCTGCTTTTCGATCACCTGAGTCTTCACGTTGAACAAGGCGAACGCGTGGCCCTTCTTGGCCGAAACGGGGTGGGCAAGACCACGCTTATGCGGGTCATGTCCGGCGAGTTAAAAGTCGATAGCGGCAAAGTCATTTATCAAAATAACATTCAGGTCACGCATCTGCCGCAGGAAGTTCCCACCAATATTACAGGTCCCGTTTTTGATGTTGTGCTGGCAGGCTTGGGCGGACGCGTTAAACTTCTGCACGATTATCATCATGTCAGCCATTTGCTTGAGACTGACCACAGCGAAAAACTTCTGGAAGAATTCGGAAGGCTCCAGGCGGAAATGGACCACGAGAATGCCTGGGAAACCAATGCCCAGGTGGAAGATGTCATCAAGCATATGAAGCTGGATCCCGAAATGCTTTTTGAAAATCTTTCAGGCGGGCAAAAAAAACGGGCGCTTCTGGCCAAGGCTCTGGTGCAGAAGCCCGAAGTCCTTCTGCTGGACGAACCGACCAACCATTTGGATATCGAATCCATTAACTGGCTGGAGACTTACCTGAAAGATTATCCGGGCACGATTTTCTTTGTGACTCACGACCGTATGTTTATGGCACATCTGGCCACCAAAATCGCGGAACTTGACCGCGGAAGAATGTGGAGCTGGACTTGCGATTACCCGACATTCCTGGAACGCAAGCAGGCCGCGCTTGAAGCTGAGGCCGCGGAACGCGCGGAGTTTGATAAGAAGCTGGCGCGTGAAGAAGTTTGGATCCGGCAGGGGATCAAGGCCCGGCGCACCAGAAATCAGGGGCGTGTGGTTGCGCTGCAAAAATTGCGCGCTGAGAAAAAGGCCCAGCGCCAGGTCATGGGAAAAGTGCGCATGAAAGCACAAGAGAGCGACCGGTCGGGCCAGCTTGTTATTAAAGCTGAATCAATCAGCCACGCCTATCAGAAGAATGATGGAAGCAGCCTTCAGCTTATCCGGAATTTTTCCGCGGAAATCATGCGTGGTGAAAAAATAGGTCTGATCGGCCCCAATGGAAGCGGCAAGACCACGCTCTTGCGGGTCCTTTTGGGCCAGCTGGCACCGCAAAGGGGCACCGTGACTTTGGGTACCAATCTACAAATCGCTTACTATGACCAGCTGCGTGAGCAGCTGGATGAAAATAAAACCGTGGCGGAAAATGTTGCGGGCACTGCTGAAGCAGTCACGATCAATGGTAAATCAAAAAATGTCATGGGCTATTTGCAGGACTTTTTGTTTTCCCCGGAACGCGCGCGGACTCCGGTGCGCGTGCTTTCAGGTGGAGAGCGCAACCGGCTTTTCCTGGCGAGGCTTTTCACCAAGCCTTCCAATTTGCTGGTCATGGATGAACCCACGAATGATCTGGATGTTGAAACGCTGGAACTTCTTGAAGAACTGCTGGTCGATTATCAAGGCACACTTTTACTGGTCAGCCACGACCGTGCCTTTTTGAACAATGTTGTGACGTCCACCATGGTGCTGGAAGGAGAGGGTGTTATTAATGAATATGTGGGCGGGTATGATGACTGGCTGAATACCGGAAAGAAGCCCGCGGCCCCTTTGCCGGTTCCGGCACCCGCGAAGAAACCGGATGTTCCCGTGGTTAAAATTTCCGCGGAAGAAAAGAAAGAATTAAAAACTCTTGTGGTGAAAATCGAGAAAATAGAAGCTGAGCAGGAGGTCCTCTATAAACTTATGGGCGACCCGGCCTTCTATCAGGAAGCTCCTGACAAAATCGCCAAAACCACCGCGAAGGCGGATGCTCTGGCCCAGGAACTTGCCCAGCTTTACAAGCGCTGGGAAATTTTTGATGCCATGCAGTAAAGGGGTTGTTTTTCGAGATTCAAGCCGGGCTGGATGCCTGCCGATGGATGAACATCAGGAGGAGCCATGAAAAAAAACCTTAAAAAACTTTCTTCAAGCAAAGTTACCATCTTTAAAATCAAGAACCGCAGGGGATTCGCCGCGGTTTCTCTGAACAATCTGACTGAAGGCAATACTCCGGTCCAGGCTTTCGCCCGCATGGCAAAAGCAGTCAAGCGCCTCGGCTATGAGCTGAACGGAAGCGTTCCCCGGCCAAAGTCGCTCTAAGCGGCTTGGCATTTTCAAGTCTTGCTGGTTTGTGGAAAGCTGACAGGATAAAGAACTGATCAGCTGGAACAGTGGGAAGTTTTGATCTTGCAGTTTTTGCCGCCTGCCTTTTTACATTTCGCGAGTGCTTTTTTAATGGCTTCGGCCTGAGTGTCGGCCTGGCCCCATCCGGCTTTCTTTCCATCCGCGGCAACCGCGCCACAGCTGTTATAAAACCAGACCATGACTTCGCATTTCGCGCCATATTTCGAGCAGTAGGTCAGGGCAGTTTTTTCCGCCTGCTTGCGGTTTTTAAAGGAATCTGAAAAACCATACGCGCCGTCTTTGATGCTATAGGCAATGGCCCCATAAGAATTATCTGGCGCGGCATTCCGGCATTCTGTGCTGCACCGCGCGTTGATACTACTGCAATAACTGACATTTTCATCCGAGCGGGAGCTCCAGCAGCCGGAAGCATCCATGCATTCGCGGAAGCAATCCGCCGCGCGGGCCGGCAGGGGAGCCAGGAGCAGAATCAGGAACAGGAATCCGGCAGCGTTTTTCATGGGGCGCATTTTAGCACGGCGGAAAAAAGATTTGACTCTTTTTGTGCGGCAGTGTAGCATTTAACCATATGGTTAAATGTAAATACGACCTCGACCTCATTTTCCAGGCCCTTGCAGACCCCACCCGGCGCGCTATTGTTAAAAGCCTTTCCACCCAGGAGAGAGTTATGACCGAGGTGGCCAAACCGTTCGACATGTCTCTTGTCGCCATTTCCAAACACGTCAAAGTTCTGGAGCGCGCTGGCCTCATCCAGCGCCGGTGGGAGGGTAATTTCACTTATTTAAAGCTCAACCCCGAAGCCATGACCACGGTGGATGAATGGATGGAATATTACCGCCGCTTCTGGGAACAAAGCCTCGCCCGTCTGGAGATTTATTTAAAAGAAGAGCAGGAAAAGGAGAAAAGAAATGACCGGAAAAAATAATGAAATCGTGATTACCCGTGTGATTGACGCGCCGCGCGAGCGCGTGTTTGAGGCATGGACGGATCCGAAGCAGGTTGTGAAATGGTGGGGGCCTTATGGCTTTACCACCACCATCCATGAAATGGACGTGCGCACTGGCGGTGTGTGGAAGCACACTATGCATGGGCCCGATGGAACGGATTATCCTAACCACAAAACATTTCTCGAAGTTGTGAAACCGGAACGCATCGTGCTTCAGCAGGAAGGTGGAAAACCTGGAGACAAAGGGGTTTGTTTCAAGGGATCCTGGACATTTGAAGCGCTGGGAAATAAAACCAAATTGACCTTGCGCATGGAATTTCCGGATGCGGAAGAGCGCGACCGCGTGAACACCGTTTACCGGGCCATCGAAGGAGGAAACCAGACTTTGAACCGCTTGCAGGGCTATATGGCTGGCGGATGCAAAGAGTTTATCATTGCCCGCGAGTTTGACGCGCCGCGCGAGCTTGTTTGGAAAAGCTTCACCGAGCCTGAGCGCATGAAAGACTGGTGGGGTCCGAAAGGCGCGGAAATTCTGAACGGGAAAATGGATTTCCGTGTGGGCGGTTTCTATCATTACGGCATGCGCTATGCGGGGAAAGATATGTGGGGGAAGCAAGTGTATCTGGAAATCAATCCACCTGAAAAAATCGTGTTTATCAATTCCTTCTCGGATGAGAAGGGTGGCCTGACGCGCCATCCTATGTCGCCAAGCTGGCCCATCCAGATGCTTACGATTATTACTTTTACCGAAAACGCGGGTAAAACCACTTTCACCGTGCAATGGTCGCCCATCAATCCCGATGAAAATGAGCGCAAGACTTTCGAAGGTGGCTTTGACAGCATGAAAGGCGGCTGGAGCGGCACATTTGAAAATCTGGCGGCTTATCTCGCGAGGGAACAGGCAGGAAACCGGAAATGAAAAGCGAACCGGTCATAATCGAAAAAGTATACAACGTTCC
>CAZKMJ010000201.1:2659-4221 GCA_964553835.1 uncultured bacterium | reverse complement strand
ATGATTACATCTCTGGTCTGCATCAAATTGTCCGGCATGTCTTCAAGCTGAAGGGTTTCGAGATCAATTTCCAGAATTTTTTCCGGTTTGCAGAGATAACGGCCGATCTGGTCAAACTCAAGGCGCCGGGTCATGTCTAGAGCGCTCACATCTGATTTGATAGCCGAAAAATCAAAACCGCCCGCGCGGCTTTCATAAAGGAATGGCACATGGAATTCATCTTTGATCTGGACAGGTTCCAGATAAAGCTCGAAGCGGGCCGGGAGGATTTTACCGCCGGGTTTTAAAAGGCGGTCACGCCAATCTAATACCATGGCGAGCATATTTTCATTGAAGAGGAAATCGCCAATCTGGTCATGAAGAATGACATCGGCTTTTCCGGGAAAAGAAAAATCGAAGCTGTCTTTTTTGGTAAAGACGATATTTTTGACGTGGTTTGCCGCCGCGATTTTTTCCGCAAGCTTGATGACAGGGCCGCGGTCCACAGCATATATCCGTTCTGGAGCTTGACGCGAAGCCATGAGCGCGAGAATCCCCGTGCCAGTCCCAAGATCAAGAACGGTCTGACCTGGCCTCACATGCCGGCGGATGGCGCGAAAATAAGCGTCCCCCCGGACCTTGTCTGCGAGCATCACCTCGTGGATCAGCGGAGACGAGAAACTCTTAAAATTCGCGCCTTCAATAGCGCGCTCCCGCGTACGTTTCCCCTTCAAAGCTTCTCCTAGCGGTCCTTTGCCATGTCGGCCTTCGCGGCCTGGACCCGCGCGGTGGTCCTGAAAGAATCCTGCATTTCCTGCGCGATCTGTTCATCATACTTTTGGAAAGGGTTCTCGTTAGAAAGCGGCTGCTGCTCAGAAGGTCTTTTACCCCACACATCATGCGCGGCAGCGGGAGCCGCGGACTTTGTATTTCGATCTGAGGGCCTGGCAGCATTGGCCACTTCAACCACATCCGCCTTGCCATCATTTTCTTCGTAGCGGCCCACTTCCTTGCCGCCTTCCTTAACGACGTAGGTCGTGGCCATGTTCATCAGGCCAAGAGCCAGCAGAAAAATGACCGCGGTTTTTCTCATTCCGCTTCTGCGGTTTTCATGCTTTTCACGGTCACGCGCTCAAGATAAGCAAAAGTCGCTGTGTCGACACGCACCGACTCGCCTTCCTTAATAAACTGCGGGACCATGACTTTCAGGCCGTTGTCGAGTTCAGCTTCCTTGTAATTGGTATCATTGCCTTTTGTGCCTGGCGGCGTCGTCACGACCTTGGCCTCAACATAGCGCGGGAATTCCAGGCTGACCGGGCGGTCATCAATGCACAGAGAATTGATAGTCATGTTTTCTTTCAGTAAAACGACCTGCTTTCCAATGGCTTTCTCGGAAAGAGGGAACTGCTCGTAATTCTGCTCATTCATGAAAATATACTGGTCGCCGTCCTTGTAAAGGTATTGGATCTTCACGTGCTTGACCTCAATGTCCTCTACTTTTTCTTCCGCGCGGTAGCTTTTTTCGCTGATATTGCCGTCCTGCAAATTTTTAAGCTGGAGCTGCACGGTTTTGCCTGATTTGC
>CAZKMJ010000201.1:0-2649 GCA_964553835.1 uncultured bacterium | reverse complement strand
CGCGTTATTGACCTTGATCACATTCCCTACCCGGATATCAGAGGCTTCTTTTGTTCCCATGTCAGCTCCTTGCGCTTTTCAGCGGTTTCAAAAGTTTGTCATCTTTCTGTTGGTCCGCGTCATCATGCATGGCCTGGATGTAATCATTCACATTCCGCAGCTCATCAGCTTCCCGCTCCATCCGGGAATAAAAGCCGGCTTCTTCCGTGGAATTTACAGGATGGTAGGCCTTATCCACTTCTTCCTGATATTCCCGCAGCGCCTTTGCGCGCGCATCCTCTTTTTTTTCTTTCGCAAAAGCCGGTACGGAGAAAAAAAACAGAAAAAGGACGGCCCATGCCGCGGAATTAAATCTCATTCAGCATTTGCTCGGCTTTTAGAGTGTCCGGGTGGGTGGCGCCAAGCTTTTCGCGCCGGATTTCAATGGTCCGTTTCATGGAAGCCCGGGCATCATCAAATTTGGCAAGCATGCCATAAGCCATGGCCATGTTGTAGCTGGTGTCTGCCGCCTCAATGCTTTTCTTTCCGCTTTTCTTGTTATCAATTTCCAGCGCTTTCTTGTAAAGCTCAAGCGCTTCCTTGGGATGCTCGCTGAATAGGTACAGATTGGCCACATTGTTCAGGGCTTTAGCCGTTTCAGGGTCATCATCACCGAAAGCAAGACTCGCTACAGACAACGCGTCTTCCGCTGCCACAATGGCAGCCTGCAAATCATTGGCCTTCCCCGCTTCTATCACTTTCTGATTAAGGGCTTTGATTTTTTCCCTGGCTTCGGCCTTGCTATCCAGCTTGGCAAAGCAAACCGGCTGCACACCTGCGGCGGCGATCACAAGCGTGAACGCTAAAATTATCTGTCTCATTATTTTTTTTGCAGGGAGTGGAGCAGTTCGTTCAGGTGTTTAGGGGCATTGGAGGTATTAAACTCAACCGGCGCTTTGGCCCAGCCCTTGCTCTTGATGTAGGCGATCATGATATTGCGAAGGCGGGCATCTTCCGGGTTTCCCCAGGTCCCAATAAGCCCGTAGGTGAAATTAAAAAAAGTCTCGTTCTTTTTCTGAAAGTCCCTGACCCTGTACTTCTTCATTTGACCCTGGTTCGGCAGATTTGTAAAAACGTAATTCACTTGAATCCTCCTGTTAATAGTTGAAGAGATCAGATAATTTAAATTTTTTCTCAGACTGGCAGGCATGCAGGGCATTCTGGATCTTGTGCTGTGTCTTGACCGTCAGCACCCGCCCCTTCCGTCCCTTCGCGACCATCTTGTGAGTCAACTGCTCTGTCGACTTTTCAACAAGGTCGCTGTTCTTCAGCTTCAGCTCCGTCATAATGGCATCCAACGGCTGGACGCCCTTTTCCATCTCGTTATCACTCATTTTTAGCAGCAGGCCCGGCCGCAAGCATGACTTCGGCCTGCCCTTTCTTTCTTGATTTACTCACCGTGGGATTTAAATAAATGTCCTGGCTGGTGTGGATGGTGCCCGTACGCGGAGGATTCTCTGAAATGCTGCTGACAATCGTACCCGGCCCGAAATTAATTTTGCGGATGTTGGACATGTCCACTTTCTTCACGCCATCTTTGGTGGAAAGGTAAAGCTGGAAGGCATTCTTGGCAATGACATCGCCCTGAAGCTTCGAACCATCTTTCAGCTCAATCTCATCCCCGCCTGCCAAAGCCAGGACAGGAAAAAGCAGCATAAAAACCGGCACCAGAATCAGCCGGCAAACCCTTCCGGTCATACCCAAATCCCCCTCTTCAAATAGAAGAACAGTTTAACAAAGCCGGGCTATTTTGGGCATAAAAATAGCGGGGCTTTGAGACCCCGCTGATTTTTACCCCGAAATTAAGCCTTCGAGAGATTTGAGGCCTGATCACCCTTGGGGCCCTGAGTCACTTCAAACTGGACTTTCTGGCCTTCATCGAGCGACTTATAGCCGGTACCCTGAATAGCGGTGTGATGCACGAAGACATCCTTACCACCATTGTCACGGGTAACGAAACCATAGCCCTTGGCATTGTCAAACCACTTTACGACGCCTGTTTCCATAGTATTTTTCCTCCTTCCAGAAAAAATCGCACTATAAGTTGATCCTTATAGAGAGTTTACAGCTGATAATTTCCGAAGGGAGACTGGTCAATCGTAGTTTTAACGGCGGATAACTGTGACTATAGTCCCCTTTATTGCCCCATAAATCAATGTTTATTATCAAAAAGGGTGGTTTGTATAGGGAAAATAAATCGCTTTCACCCCCCTTGTAAGCCCCGTAAGTTAGAGCATCCTATATTATAGGTCGCTGGAAGACACCCTGAATGGTTGGGTGTAAAGGGGGCTCAAATGAAAAAGATAGCGCTTATGCTGGCTCTATTGATGGTCGCGGGAACAGCACCCGCCTGGTGCTTGATTGCTACTGTCGACAACTACGTAGATGGCCATACCAAAGACAGCAGTCTACGGCCTGTGCAGGATACGGGACATCTTTACGGAACGGTGAACCATGAAATCGGCAAAGGGATGGACCAGGTGCCGGTTTTAAAAGAACGCTCCGTCGTGATGGGGCCGCTGGACAAACTCATGGGAGATACCATCCATGCCACGAAAGCCATTGTGAACGGCACATGGGATCTTTTGACCTTGAAATCCATGAGAGACA
>CAZKMJ010000200.1:0-4241 GCA_964553835.1 uncultured bacterium | reverse complement strand
ACGGTAAAGGCTCTGCAGGCCTTCATACTGGGGCGTAAAGCCGCAGTTAGAGGCCGTATTAACGATCAGAAGCGCCTTGCCCTTATATTTGGAAAGCGGCTGATCATTGCCATCAATATCTTTGACGGTAAAAGAATAAATTTTAGATTCCATACTTCCTCCGTTAAATGCCCAATGCTTTTTTAATCAACTGGGCAAAATGCACTGGCTTTTTATCTGAAAGCTGGCGGACCTGCTCCCGGCAGCTGAAGCCGTCGGTCACAACCGCTTCCCCCTGCCCGGTCCTACGCACTTGCGGCAGCAATGACAGATCTCCTATCTTAACAGAAACGGGATAGTGTTTCTGATCAAAACCAAAGGAGCCGGCCATGCCGCAGCAGCCGGTCTTTAAAATTTCGACATCAAGCCCCAGAGTCTGGATGATTTTTTCTTCGGACTTCATACCGGCGAACGTTTTCTGGTGGCAATGCCCGTGGAGCACACCCTTGACCGCGGTTTTGTTGAATTTCGACAGCAGGCCCATGTTTTGCTCAAAAAATTCAGAGAAAAGAAAAACCTGGGAAGAAAGTTTTCCAGCCGCGGCATCTTCCGGAAACAGCTGCTTCAGTTCGTCACGGAATACCGACGCACAGCTGGGCTCCAGACAAACCACCGGCGTACCTTTTTCAATATCTTCTTTTAATCCTGCCAGAATTTTTTTCAGAAACTCTTTGGCCATACCCAGCATTCCGTAATCATAAAGCGGGCGGCCACAGCAGAAATTCTTTTCCGGAAGACGCACGCGATAACCCAGCGATTCCAATACTTCCACAGCGGCCTGCGCAGTTTCAGGATAAAAATAATTGTTAAATGTGTCAGGCCACAGGATGACTTCTTTGTCCGATTCCTTTTGCGGCCGTGATTTGAACCAGCCGCGGAAAGTCTTAGAAGCGAAACGGGGCACATCCCTTTTGGCCGCGATCCCCGTTACGGCCTTGGCCAGCGGCGCGATAAAATTGGACAACTGCGGCCACAAACTGCCCAGCCGGGCCCACCACATGATCAGACCGAAGGCATAAGCTTTCAGCGGCCTCAACCTTCCTTTGTAATACTGCGCCAGGAACTCGGCCTTGTAGGCAGCCATATCAACTCCCACGGGGCATTCGGTTTTACAGCCTTTGCAGGCCAGGCACAGGTCCAGCGACTCTTTGACCCCTTCATCTTTCCAACCGCCCTTGATCACTTCACCTCGCATCATTTCGTGGAGCAAATGAGCGCGGCCGCGGGTGGAATGCATTTCCTCTTCCGTTGCCATGTAACTCGGGCACATAATGCCTTCGTCTTTTTTCAGGCATTTGCCAATGCCAATACAGCGTTCCGTTGTCCGGGTAAAATTCGGATCATGCTCAAATTTAAAATAAAGGGCCGGTTCAGAAATACTTTTATAATTTTTCAGCCGCAGGTTTTCATCCACCTTGTAACCCGCGATGACTTTGCCGGGATTCATTTTGTCCTCAGGGTCCCAAATCCGCTTGAAGTCCCGGAAGGCCTGAACCAGCTCTTCGCCGTACATTTTGGGAAGAAACTCGCCCCAGGTCTGGCCGTCTCCATGCTCGCCTGAAAAAGAGCCGCCATGGCGAAGCACCAGGTCCGTGGCCTCGTCAAGAAACCGGCGATAAGTCCGGATGCCTTCATCCGTTTTCAAATCAAAGCTGATGCGCGAATGAATGCAGCCGTCGCCAAAGTGGCCATAAGTCACGGCATAGTAGCCGAATTTGTCGTAGATTTTCTGCAGGTCCCGAAGATAAATCCCCAGCTTTTCCGGCGCGACCGCTGAATCTTCGAAGCCGGAAAAAGTATCGGGCACACCAGGCACAAAAACCGTGGCGCCAAATGAGGCTTCGCGAACAGTCCATATTTTTTTCTGGTCAGCAGGAGCGGTAAACATTTTAATTCCGGTTGAAGCTTTGGCTGTTTCCAGGACGGTTTTGAGCTTTTGCGCGGCCAGTTCTGCTTCAGCTTCCGTAGCCCCTCCAAACTCGATTAAGAGCCAGCCTTCACCCGGTGGAAACATCTGCAGGTCTTTGAGATAAAGCCCCGCTTTTTTCATATTGACCACAAAGTTATGGTCCAGGCCCTCAACCCCAATGGGATGATATTGAAGAATGACCGGCACATGGTCAGCGGCCGTATAAATGTCCGTGAACCCGGCCAGAAGCAGACAGCGGTGCGCGGGATCGGGAATCAGGCGCACTGTCGCTTCCAGCACTATGGCGCAGGTTCCTTCGGTACCAGTCAACGCGCGCGCCACATGAAAATTTCTTTCCGGAAGAAGTTCATCGAGATTGTAACCAGACACGCGGCGGGGAATCCGGGGATAGCGGCTCCTGACTGCGTCCTTATATTTTTTCTGGATATCTTTAAGCCCGCGATAAATTTCCGCTTTACGGTCGTTTGCCTGCGTCAACTCTTGAAGCGCGTGTTCAGGCGTCGCGCCCGCCCGCAGTTTCAGGCCGTCATAGGTCAGAATTTCAAGCTCTTCAATGTTGTCGGAAGTTTTTCCGGACATGACCGAATGCACGCCGCAGGAATTGTTTCCGATCATGCCGCCTAAAGTGCAGCGGCTGTGCGTGGCTGGGTCGGGGCCAAAGGTCAGGCCGTATTTTTTTACAGCCGCGCGCAAATCATCCAGTACCACGCCCGGCTGGACACGTGCCAGATTTTTGACCGGGTCGATTTCCAGGACACGGTTCATATGCCTGCGAAAATCAAACACGACAGCCTCATTGCAGCACTGGCCTGCAAGACTGGTGCCCGCGCCGCGGGAAAGAATAGGCGCGCCATGATTTCTGCAGATCTCTACCGCTTTTTCCACGTCAGCCGCGTCTTTGGGCCGCACCACGCCGATGGGCACCTGGCGGTAATTGGAAGCGTCCGTGGCATAAAGCGCCCGGCTGGCGTCATCAAAACACACTTCGCCACGCAGATTTTTTTTGAGGTCGCGCTCGAGGGCGTTCATTCAGGATTTGGAGAAGGTTAAAAAATAGAGGCCGGCGTAAATCTTGGGATCAACCACTTTACCTTTTTTCTGCATGCCGCTCAGCCAGGAATGGATTTTAGGAAGCGGCACCTCATGCACTGTAATATTTTCCGTGGAGTCCCCGCCTCCCTTGCCTTTTTTGACAAGTTCGGACGCGACATAAAATTCCACCCTCTCGCCGCAAAGTCCGGGACTCGCCGGCCCCTCCGCCATCAGCTTCATGGTTTTGGGAAGATAGCCGGTCTCTTCGAGCATTTCTCTTTTACCCGCCGCCGCGAAACTCTCATTGGATTTTCCGGCACCGTCATCCACCATGCCCGCGGGAAATTCAATCACATCCTTGCCAACCGCGGTACGCCGCTGTTCGACCAGCACCACTTTTCCGTCATTCGTCATGGCCACAATGATGACAATCCCCGCGCACCGGTGTCTTTTGACGTATTCCCATCCGTTTTCATTAATAAAGGTCAGGTATTTTCCGCGGTGCAGGGTTTTTTTCATTAATAGCCGAGCGCTTCCCCTTCACCGCGAGGATCGCTGGCCCCTATAATTTCTCCGGCCGTCCGGTCAAAATAAAGGGCCTGCGCATTGCCGATTTCATCCTGTAATTTTAACCGAGCCCCTCGCTTCATCAAGCTGCGCTTTAACTCCACGTTGTTGAAAAGTTTGGGCTCCAGCTCAATCACGCCGTCAGCGCGGTTGATGATCCTTGGCTCCGCCATGGCCTTCTCAAGCGGCATCTGAAGATCGAGCACATTGATCAGCACATTCAGTACAATACCAATGATCCGGGAGCCGCCGGGAGAACCCAACACCATGACCGGCTTTCCGTCCTTGAACACCAGCGTAGGTGACATGCTGCTGCGCGGCCTTTTGTCGCTTTCGGGTGCATTAGGCTTCAACTTGCCCGCGGCATTTTTCGGCACCAGGTCAAAGTCCGTCAATTCATTGTTGAGAAAAAAACCGCGGCCCGGCACGATCATAGCTGAGCCAAAAATATCTTCGATCGTCGTGGTGTAAGCCACCAAATTGCCGCGATCGTCCGCGATAGAAATATGGCTGGTATGCAAACGCTCCTCGGGCGGCATTTTCATAGGCAGTGGTGTTTCGGGAACAACCTTTTCAAAACTGAAGAGCTCACCACGGTGGCGTGAAAATTCCTTGGAAAGCAGCTTGTCGAGCGGCATGTGCGAGGTCATCAGCTTCACGCGCCCGGTGTCGA
>CAZKMJ010000199.1:0-4398 GCA_964553835.1 uncultured bacterium | reverse complement strand
TGAAGATTCCCAGGCCTGCCTTGCCCGGCTTTTGAGCCGGTTCTATGATCATCCCGATCAGAAAGTGAAGATGATCGGCGTTACGGGCACAAATGGCAAAACAACCATCGCATACCTGACCAACCAGTTGCTGCGCGAAAAAGCAAAGTCAGGTTATCTTGGAACCCTCTGGTACGATCTTCCCGGTGGCAAGGTTCCCGCGGTCAACACCACGCCCGGCGCGGAAGTATTGTTTCCTCTTTTGAAGCAGATTGCGGATGAAAAGGGCCGTTACTGCGTTATGGAAGTTTCCTCGCACGCGCTTGAGCAGCGCCGTGTCTACGGCCTGCAGTTTGAGCTGGCCATGTTTACTCAGCTGACTCAGGACCATCTCGATTACCATAAGACCATGGAAGATTATTTTCAGGCCAAACGGCGTTTTTTTACGGCGCCGCCTGTGCCGCGTCACAGCCTGATCAACGCGGACTGTGAATATGGCCGCCGTTTGCTGGCTGAAATTCCGGGCGCGAAAAGCTACAGCCTCAGCTTGCCGGGCGCCGACTACCTTGTAACAGAAATGGAATGTTCGCTGCAGGGAAGCCGTTTTAAATTAAAATTCAAAGGCCGTGAACTTACTTTTCAGATCCGGCTGCCAATGCGTCACAATGTGGCCAATGTGGTCACGGTGCTGGCAGGTCTTGACCTTCTTGGTTATGACATTGAAGACTTCCGGGGAGCGCTGGCGGAAATCCCCGGCATTCCAGGCCGCCTTGAAAGAGTGCCGGGCTCCGACGGTTTTGATGTTTTCGTCGACTACGCGCACACGCCGGACGCGATTGAAAATGTCCTTCGGGAAGCGCGTAAACTTAAGCCCGGCCGTGTGCTGACCCTTTTCGGCTGCGGCGGTGACCGCGACCGAACCAAGCGCCCGCTCATGGCGCGCGCCGCCTGTCAGGATTCCGACATTGTGGTGCTGACGTCTGACAATCCGCGTTCCGAAGATCCTGAATCCATCCTCAACGACATTCGAAAAGGCATTTCCAATTCCAAAACAACGCAAGTCATTGAAGTCCTTGACCGCAAAGAGGCGATCGAGAAGCTGATTTCTATCGCAGAGCCCGGGGACGCGCTTTTTGTCCTTGGCAAAGGCCATGAAGACTATCAAATCATCGGGGACAAAAAAATTCCTTTTGACGACCGGGTTGTGATCCAGGATTGCCTGAAAAGGAAGCCTCGTGTTTTCCTTTCCTGACGCCGCCCGCATTCTGGGAATTTCCGTCCAGTCTCCCGAACTATCCCGCAGCATCGAAGGCGCTTCTATTGATACGCGCATAATCCAGCCTGGAAATCTGTTCTTCGCCATCCGCGGCGCCAAACAGGACGGTCATGATTTCCTGGCCCAGGCTTTTGAAAAAGGCGCGTCCGGGGCGGTTGTGGAAGAAGCCTCGGCCGCGAAATTCCAGAACAATAATTTCAAAAACCTCCTGATCGTCAAAGACAGCGCGCAGGCGCTGGTGGATCTTGCCCGCGGATATCGCGCGCTTTTCAATATTAAGGCGATAGGTATCACAGGAAGCCTGGGGAAAACCAGCACCAAGGAATTCCTGGCCTACATTCTTGCCAAAAAGTTTAAAATTCTGGCCACGGTGGGGAATTTCAATAATCATCTGGGCCTGCCTCTGACCCTTTTCAATCTCCGGCGCGATCATCAGGTCTGCGTGGCGGAGCTTGGCGCCAACCACAAAGGTGAAATTAAATTTCTGTGTGACATTTTAAAACCTGACGCAGCCATTCTGACCAAGGTGGCGCCTGTGCATGTAGAGGGTTTTGGGTCGCTCGAAGGAATTTATCAGGCCAAGTCTGAAATCCTGGAGGCGCTCCGGCCCGGCTCTTTTGCCGTGCTTCCGGATGACGACCCGATTCTGACTCATAACGCGGAAAAAATAAAATTGAAGCCTGTTCTGGCGGGTGAAACATGGCGCGCGCATTACCGTTATATGGATGTTCGCGTGGAAGACGGCCAGGTGCATTTCACCCTGAACAAGAAGTATAAATTCTCTTTCCCGGGTATGGCCGGTTTCCTGGCCCGAAATGCCTCGATGGCCATAGGTCTGGCGGTGGAAGCATGCGGAATGAAGCTTGAGGAAATTCCTTCAAGCTGGGATGATTTCAAGCTGCCTTCCGGCCGCTTCGAGCTGCATGAAGCAGGGCCTTTCACTTTCATTTTTGATGGCTACAATGCCAGCCCGGCGGCATTTGAGGCTGCACTGGACTGCTTTTCGGCTCTCAAGACAGCCGGGAAGAAATGGGTGGTGTTCTCAGACATGCTGGAACTGGGCGCTGAAGAAAAGAGTTACCATGAAAAAGTAGGGGAACAGATCGCCAGGCTTGGATTTGGTTCAGCCAGCTATGGTCCGCGCTCCAAATGGACCGCTCAGGCGGCGGGCGCGGAGCATTTCGCGGATGCCGCGGGGGTTTGCGCTTATCTTGGGGCTAAGCTTCAGCCCGGAGATGCCGTTTTATTAAAGGCATCACGTGGAATGAAGGTTGAAGAAGTCCTGAACTATTTTAAAAAGAAATACGAAAACCAGTTTACGAGGTCCTGAAGTTTGTTTTACTTCCTGCATTTATTTAAGGGTGAATTCCCGTTTTTTAATATTTTCCGCTACATCACGGTGCGTGCCGGCGCTGCCAGCGTCACCGCTTTCCTGATCAGCATCTGGCTGGGTCCCAAAGTCATTGCCTGGCTTAAGTCACTGAACGTAACCCAGAACCAGAAACGTGAGCACGCGGAATCCATCCATGCTTTTTACGCGCATAAAGAAAAAGTTCCGACTATGGGCGGCGTTCTGATTGTTTTCAGCCTGGTCCTTTCCGTTTTTATGTGGGCTAATCTGAGTAACACGTTTGTGTGGGTGCTGCTGGTGGCTGTGGTGGGTTATGGCGGCGTGGGTTTCTGGGATGACTGGACCAAACTCGCGGGCAAAAACTCCAAAGGCATTCCGTCTCGTATCAAAATGTTCGGTCAGATCATTGTGGGCCTGGCCATCGGCCTCTACTTATATATGGACCCGGATTTCGACAAATGGCTCTATGTCCCTCTCATCAAGGGCGGGGCCCTTTACCTGGGCTTTCTATTTATTCCTTTTGTCATCTGGGTGCTGGTGGGTGCTTCCAACGCGCTGAACCTGACCGATGGGCTGGACGGTCTTGCTATTGGCTGCACGTTATTCACCGTCGCAGCCCTGGGCGTCATTTCCTATCTGACGGGCCGTGTGGACTTCAGCTCCTATCTTTCGATGCCTTACGTGCCGGAAGCAGGTGAGGTCGCGGTTTTCTGCGCCGCTCTTTTTGGTGCCAGCGCGGGTTTTATGTGGTTTAATTGTTACCCGGCCGAGGTCATGATGGGCGACACCGGTTCGCTTGCGCTGGGCGGCTCTATCGCTACCATTGCGGTCCTGATCAAAAAAGAAATCCTGCTGGCAATCGTAGGCGGCGTTTTCGTGCTGGAAGCTATGTCTGTGATCCTGCAGGTCGCGAGTTTCAAGATGTTCAAGAAAAGGATTTTTTTGATGTCACCGTTCCACCATCATCTCCAGCTCAAAGGCTGGCCTGAATCAAAAGTCACCATCCGTTTGTGGATGATTGCCATGGTGCTTGCCATTATCGGTTTGAGCACACTTAAGGTCCGATGAAAGACATTGGTAAAAAAGCGGCTGTGCTCGGCCTGGGTATCAGCGGCATGCAGAGCGCGCTGTTTTTGAAGAAAAAAGGTTTCCAGGTTTTCGCGTCGGACGGCGGGCAGTCGGACGCGCTCGCGGAGCGCGTGCGCGAGCTCAAGGCGGCCGGCATTGACGCGGAATATGGCCAGCACACGCTTGAAAAAATTACGGCCTGCGACTGGGTCCTGATTTCTCCGGGCATTCCGCCCACTGCGCCGGCTTACAGGGCCGTGCGCAAGAAAAATATTCCGGTCTATAGTGAAATAGAAGAGGCCAGCTGGTTTTGTCCTTCCACCAATATCCTGGCGGTCACGGGCTCTTCCGGAAAAACCACGGTGACCACGCTTCTTTCCCGCATCCTTCAAAAAACCTACGGCCGCGCGTTTCTTTGCGGCAACATTGGAAATCCCTGGATCGGCGAATTGGAAAGGATCCAGCCGGAAGACCCGGTGATTATCGAAGTCAGCTCCTTTCAGCTGGCCCACTGCCAGAGCTTCCGGCCCAATGTGGCGGTTTTGCTTAATCTCAGCCCCAATCATCAGGACTGGCATATGGACATGAATGATTACGCGCAGGCAAAGCTCAGGATTTTTCAAGCCCAGCAGGCGGGGGACCACGCGGTCCTTCGCAAGAAAGACCATGACGCCTTCTTCCCGACATATGCCTTTAAAGCCAAAACCCATTTTTTTGATCTCAG
>CAZKMJ010000198.1:0-4453 GCA_964553835.1 uncultured bacterium | reverse complement strand
CCAAAGTGAAAGCGCTCTGGGACACGTTCGTGAACGCGACCTCGATCGAAACTCCGGATGAGTCCATGAATTTCATGACCAACATCTGGATGAAGTATCAGGCCATTTCAGCGCGTCTTTGGGCCCGCTGCGCGTACTATCAGTCTTCCGGCGGTTTCGGTTACCGTGACCAGCTGCAGGACTGCCAGATCTTCTTCGCGACCAAGCCTGAGCTTGCCAAAAAGCAGATCCTTCTTCACGCCGAGCAGCAGTTCCCGGACGGCACTGTGTACCATTGGTGGCACCACGGCACCAGCATGGGCGCCATCACGCATTGCTCTGACGATTTGCTGTGGCTGGATTTCATCACGCTGAACTATCTTGATGAAACCGCCGACTACGGCATTCTCGACATCAAGGCAAAGTTTTTGCCGGATCCGAAGACCAAGGAAGTCACTGAAGGCCCGCTGTACGATCACTTGCTGCGCGCCATCGACAAGGTCTTTACGCGCTTTTCTCCGCGTGGTCTGCCCCTCATGGGTGAATGTGACTGGAACGACGGCCTTTCGCACGTGGGTATCAAGTGGAAGGGTGAGTCCATCTGGCTCGGCCATTTCCTCTACGGCATTCTGACCCGCATCGCTCCTATTATGGAAGAGCGTGGCGACAAGAAGAAAGCCGCTGACTATCTCAAGCGCGCGGCCGCTTTGAAAGAAGCGCTCAATACCGCGGGCTGGGACGGCGAATGGTACACCGGCGCGACCCGTGACGACGGCCGTCCGCTCGGTTCCAAATCTCAGGAGAAGGGCAAGATTTTCCTGAACTGCCAGACATGGGCTGTCATCTGCGGCGTTGCCGAAGGCAAGCGCGCCCGTCAGGTCATGGACATGGCTGACAAGTGGCTGTACAAAAAGTACGGCCCGCTTCTTCTGACGCCTGCGTATGACAAGACCGATCCCACGATCGGTTACATCACGCGCTACGCGCCGTCCGTCCGTGAAAACGGCGGTCTTTACACGCATGCCGGTACCTGGGCCATTCAGGCTGAGGCCATCATGCGCGACGGTGAAAAAGCGTACGATGTTTACAAGAGCTTCAATCCCGCGCTTCGCGGTCTCGATGCCGACGTGTATTTTGCCGAACCGTTCGTGACTCCGGGTAACGTGGATGGTCCGGATTCTCCCAACAACGGACGCGGCAGCTGGACCTGGTACACCGGTTCTGGCGCGTGGTACGCGGTTGTGGTGCTCAACTGGATTCTGGGCATCCGCCCGGTCCGTGAAGGCCTTCTGATTGATCCTGTCATCCCGAAGAAATGGCCGGGATTCAAGATCAAGAGGCTTTTCCGCGGCGCCACTTACCACATTGAAGTTAAAAACGCTTCCGGCAAAGGTCAGGGCGTGAAAGAAATCACGGTCGACGGAAAGAAAATCTCCGGCAACCTGATTCCTGCTTCAAAAAGCGGCAAAGAACATCGCGTTCTCGTCACTTTAGGTTAACAGCGTTCAACCTGCGGGCGGCCGGGATTTCCCAGCCGCCCGCTTTTTTTTGGAAACGGTGAGAAAAAGCTTTCTTTTAATCACAGTTTTTTTTGTAATTCATTCTCTGGTTCCCGCCGCTCTGGCGGGCCATGATTTCAGGATTTATGAAGTTGTCCCCGAAGGAAAATCTCTTCTAACTTCCCAGCAGTTTCTTCTTATTGATGATTTTAATTCAGGTAAATTCCTGAACCGCAGGGGAGCTGCCTGGCAGACTAAAGGGCCCCAGGACTCCCTGATTCTTTCCCTGGACAAAGACGATGCCCGCAGCCAACACCGCGGCTATTCCATGAAAGCCGATTACCATCTTATGCCTGGAGAGCAGGCGATTTTTCAAAGTTTCCTCGAGCGGGTGGATGTCAGCAAGGCAAGAGCGCTGGTGTTCAAGGTTAAATTTCTTTGCCAGAAGGACAAGAAATTTAATGCTCGAATGAGATTAGCGCTTACCGACTGGAAACATACCGCGGTCAAGCAGGACATCACCGCTTTTTGCCCCATCAATAATGCGAACGCATGGGGGAATGTCATCATTCCCATTTCCCAGTTCCGCCAGCTAGACCTTGATCAACTTTTTTCCATCGCATTCGAAATAAAAGCCGGACAGGAGCAGATTTCAGGCAGCGTTTGGGTGGATGAGATAGCATTTTTTGGCAACAATGATGTTTTTTTTGAATCTCTTCGCGACAATCTTCAAGGTTTCCCTAAAGTTCTTTTTGATGTTCAGCGGCGCGATGAACTCAAGAAAATGAAGGACAATGATCTGTTGATGGCTTTGGCGCGGGATACCTGGAAATATTTTGAAAACTCACGTGATACGGGAAGCCAGCTTGTAGTCGACCATATCCGCACGGGAGATTCGTCTCTGGCCGCGGACTATACATCGCCCACCAACATTGCCATGGATCTTATTGGGACAGTGGCCGCTATGGATCTGGGCATCCTGACCCGCGCCCAGGCAGAAGAGCGTATCACGAGGGTATTCAAGACCCTTGTTCAGCTGCGCCGCTATAAGGGCTTCTTTTATAATTTTTACGACACTAAAAAACTGGCGGTCACTCGCGAATATATTTCCTCAGTCGATCACGCCTGGATTACCGCGGCTTTCGTCATTGTCCGCCAGGCTTTTGAGGGCGAGCTTGAGAAGCAGGCCAGTGATTTTATCAAGAGCTCCAGTTTTAAGGAATTTCTGGATCCGGAAAACAATCAGCTCATGATCGGTATTGAGCTTCCTTATGATCCCGCAAGGGAAGTGCATCACTACGGCATGCTGGTTTCCGAGGCGCGAATAGCGAGCCTGCTGGCGATTGGAAAGGGAGACGTATCGCGCGACCACTGGTGGTCCTTGTTCCGCACGCCGCCCGACTCCTGGAAGTGGCAGACTCAGAAACCCAAGGGCTTTACACGTGCTTCGCCCGAAGGTTTTGATTATTTTCAGGGGCACTATGAATATCAGGGCAAACAATTCCTGCCCAGCTGGGGCGGGTCGCTGTTTGAGTTTTTAATGCCCACGCTTTTGCTGGATGAAAAAAAACTTTCGCCGGCAGGTCTGGGATTGAATGATGTCACAGCCGCGGAAATCCAGCGCGACTATGCATTGAAAGAGAAGAAATACCCGGTTTGGGGGATTTCTCCGGCTTCAACGTCGGATGGCCGCCGCTGGACTTACCGTGAGTATGGGGTCAAAGCCCTGGCTGCCAAAGGTTATCCCGACCAGGCTGTAATCACACCCCATGTCTCCTTTCTGGCGCTTTACCCACTGCCCAAGGATGCTATTCAAAACATTCGCAGGCTTTTAGATTTGAACCTATATGGAGAATACGGGTTTTACGACTCCTATAACTTGAGCCAGCAGAGAACCAACCCTCAGTACCTGGCCCTGGATCAGGGTATGACCCTGATCGCCCTTTGCAATTACCTCAAAAAAGGGTCGATACAGCAGCGGTTTCAGAAGGACGAAATCGCCCAGAAAGCCCTGCCCCTCCTTAAAGAAAGTTTTTACAAGCGTTAGCAATAAGTTTTACTGCCACGGTATAATAAGTTCAAAAAAAGAGGCTTTTTAAGAGCATTTCGGCCCTATAACTTGTTGTTTGACAATCACTTATTTAGAGTTAAAATAAGTCGTCCTTCTACCTAAGACCTGTGGTTTGAGCTGAAAAGGAGTCGTGGTTTATGAACATGATCAAGCAAATCCTTTTGAAAGACAGGATCCTGACCGACAAGGAACGTAAGAACCTTGCGATCCTGGAAGTGATCCGCAAGAACGGCCCCATTTCCCGCACCGACATCTCCAAAATCACAGAGCTCAATATCGTTACAGTTTCTAACTATGTTAATCATTACATCAAGAAGGGCCTGGTCATTGAGGGCGAGCTTGATGAATCCACGGGCGGCCGTAAACCTGTTCTGGTCGAGCTGAATTCCAAAGCTGGTTACATTGTTGGGGTTGGCCTCAACATGTTGAGCATTGTCGGCGTGCTGGTGGACCTTGAAATTAATGTCATCGCTGAATTAAAAGTAGAGCGCCCGCCCGAAAATTCCGAAAACGTCATTGAGAGCATGGTGGACATGGCCGCTGAAATCATTCAGAAGGCCGAAATTGACAAAGAAAAAATTGTGGGTGTTGGTGTTGGCGTACCGGGTATTATTGATGAGCGCGGCCGCACTATTCGTTGGCCCCAGAGCCTTGGGGAAAAAGACCTTTCCGTTTGCCTCTCTATTAAGGACACCTTTGAACGCCGTCTAAGCATTCCGACCTTTGTTGAAAATGACGCGAATGCGGCTGTGCTTGGCGAAAAATGGCTGGGTCTGGACCGGGATGTTCGGCACATGCTCTATATGTTCTCCGGCGTTGGCTGCGGTATTCTGATCAACGGGGAAATTTACCGCGGCGCTACAGGCGCTGCTGGCGAGCTTGGCCTCACCAGCGCCAAAGGCTC
>CAZKMJ010000197.1:0-4487 GCA_964553835.1 uncultured bacterium | reverse complement strand
GGTTCGAGACGCGGGCCACAAATGAATTGTTTCCGGAATTAAGATAAAGATAAATTTCCGAACCCATGGGTTCGACCATGTCCACAGTGGCTGTGATGGTAAACTCCGGCCTCGCATCTTGCGCGAAAATCTTGTCGTAAATGTCCTCCGGACGGATACCGAACACAACGTCGCGGTCACGGAACGGCGCGATTTTGGAATGATG
The DNA here is from genome assembly GCA_964553835.1 of uncultured bacterium. Classification (GTDB taxonomy): domain Bacteria; phylum Omnitrophota; class Omnitrophia; order Omnitrophales; family Aquincolibacteriaceae; genus CAYLPP01. The sequence goes on along the minus strand of CAZKMJ010000197.1, from coordinate 4,282 downwards.
CTGGGGCAGCAGGCGGAGTTTGATGCCGCGGTCAGTGAAAAAGTAATCGCCGTTTTGTCCCGAGATTTTACCGCTCAAAAAATTCATGGGAGGCGAACCGATGAAACCGGCCACGAATTTGTTCGTCGGGTTCTCGTAAAGATTGACGGGGTCGGAAACCTGGTGGATGGAGCCGCTTTTCATGACCACAATCCTGTCCCCCAGCGTCAGCGCTTCGACCTGGTCATGCGTGACATAAATCATGGTGGACTGAAGGCGGTTGTGCAGCTTTTGAAGCTCCATGCGCATCATGACGCGCATTTTGGCGTCAAGGTTGGAAAGAGGTTCGTCAAAAAGGAAGACCTTGGGTTTGCGGACAATGGCGCGTCCCACAGCAACGCGCTGGCGCTCACCGCCGGAAAGTTCCTTGGGTTTGCGCTTGATCATGGATCCCAGGCCCAGGATTTCGGCTGCTTCATGAACACGGCGTTCGATTTCCTTCTGCGGGAAATGACGCAGCTTCAAGCCAAATGCCAGATTTTCATAAACGCTCATGTGCGGGTAAAGCGCGTAGTTCTGGAATACCATGGCAATGTCACGGTTTTTAGCCGGAACGTCATTGACCAGCTGATTGTCGATATAGACTTCACCGGAAGTGATTTCTTCAAGGCCCGCGATCATGCGCAGGGTTGTGGATTTGCCGCAGCCGGACGGACCGACCAGAACGACAAATTCCTTGTCCTTGACCTCGAGGCTGACGCCCTTGACCGCGTTAACTGTGGCGTTTTCACCGTAACTTTTGCAAAGATTTTTTAAAACAACCGTAGCCAATGGAGTTCCCCCGTCTTAATCGAAATAGTCTAAAAGAGTTTTGAAGGTGTTTTTAAGGTCACGCCGGTCCACGACAAGATCAATCAGTCCGTGCTCCAGCATGAATTCTGAAGTTTGAAAATCAGGCGGCAGTTTCTGTCGGATGGTCTGCTCAATCACGCGCGGGCCGGCGAAACCGATCAGAGCTTTGGGTTCCGCGATAATAATGTCGCCCAGCGACGCGAAGCTGGCCATGACGCCTCCCATGGTCGGATTGGTAAGAACGGATATATAAGGATATTTGCCCTTCTGATATTTCATCAGGGCTGAAGAGGTTTTGGCCATTTGCATAAGGCTGAGGGCGCCCTCGTACATGCGCGCGCCGCCGCCGGAGCCGGAAATAATGATCAGGGGAAGTTTGTTTTCAATAGCGTATTCGATAAGGCGGGTAATTTTTTCGCCAACCACGGATCCCATGGAGCCCATGATGAAACGGGAGTCGGTCACGGCCAGGGCGAATGCACGGCCTTCAATCTGTCCTTCGCCGGTAATGCACGCCTCTTTCAGGCCTGTCTTTTTCTGGTCGGCTTTTATTTTTTCAAGATAGGATTTAACGCCTTCAAACTTAAGGGGGTCAAGTGAAGTCAGGTCAGCGTTGATTTCCTTGAAACTTTTGGGGTCTACCAGGTTTTCAATGCGTTCAAGAGCGCCGAGGGTGAAGTGGTAGCCGCACTTTTGGCAAATGGAAAGGTTTTCCTTCAGCGCCTTGTTGAATATGGCGTGCTGGCAGCCGGGGCATTTGGTCCATAGACCTGCCGGCACACTCTTCTTTTTAGATGAGCTGGCAGCGGGATCCATAGGAATGTCCGCAGCTTTACTGGTTTCGTTGATTTCCATGAGCCCCATAGAATTTATGACCATCTTATTAGATTTGGAAGGCTGTGAATCCAGAAATTCTAGGTAAATCATACTCCCCTGTCAATTGAATTCTAAGTTGCCGATTTGCCTATTGTTACGTTATACGCCCAGGGGCCGGATTGGTGGATATGCCCTGGCTTTACTTAAAAGTGCAGACGTGGTATGTTTTTTGCATGGAACCCCGTCTTATTCAAAGCCAGTCCCAAAAGCTGATTTTATCCCCTCAAATCCGCCAATACCTCAGGCTATTGCAGCTGCCGGTGGCTGAGCTTGAGCATGCTGTGGAGGCCGAACTGGTCGAAAACCCGATGCTTGAAGAAAAAAAACAGGCGGACGAGGCCATTCCGGCTGAGACAGATACAGAAAGCCTTTCCGAGCTGCCCGTTACCCCTTCCGCCAAGCCGGACTCCAAGGAAATGCGTCTGGGTGAGCTTTACGATCATTTGGAGGAACTGGACGATTCCTTTCAGCCTTCAATTAACAACAAGGACCTTTCCAGGCAGGACGTAAACGATCTGGAAGAAAGGCGTAATTATCAGGAAAGTCTTTTGACCAAGCCGGCGCGCCTGGCGGACTATTTGGAATGGCAGGCGGGACTTCTCGCGCTGACCGGACTTCAGAGAAAAATTGCGGATGAGATCATCGGCAATGTTGACGACGACGGCTATCTCCGGGTCACATCCGCTGAAATCGCGCAGACCTGCGGATGCCGAATTCCCGAAGTTGATGATGTGCTGAAGATGGTACAGGATTTTGACCCTCCCGGAATTGCCGCCGCCAATCTTCAGGAAGCTCTTCTGATCCAGGTAAAGAAAAAAATCGCCGACCTGCAGGGGCGGAATATCCCGGGGTTTGAAGCTGAAGCCATCTCTTCGCTTCTGCTTGCTCAAACCATCATCAAAGAGCATTTGCCGCTGCTTGAAAAGCGCGATTTCCCCTCACTTGTCCGGAAGACCTCTCGCTCCGCGGAAGAAATCAAAAAGGCTGTGGAAGAAATCGGCAAGCTTCAGCCCCGTCCGGGGCGCTCATTTCAGGTGGAAGAAACCCAGGCGGTAACGCCGGACGCTGTCGTGACCTTTTCAGATGATGATGAAGGGGCGCTTAAAATCGAAATCCTCGACGAGCAGGTCCCTGAACTGAGGATCAGCTCATATTACCGCAAACTGCTTCGCTCCCGCGACACGGACGAAAAGACCCGTTTGTTTTTAAAGGAAAAACTGCAGGCTGCCATGAATTTCATGAAGGCATTGACCCTGCGCAAGTCCACCATCCGCGGAATCACGGAAGAAATCGTGCTGGTTCAAAAGGAGTTTTTTGAGAAAGGTTTCTCTCACCTTCAGCCGCTCAGGCTCAAAGATATTGCGGCCACGCTTCGCATCCATGAATCCACAGTCAGCCGCGCAATTCACGGTAAGTACATGGCTACGCCGCAGGGTATGATCCCCTACAAGAGCTTTTTCTCTGTCAGGCTTGAAACGACGGACGGATCAAATGAATCTCAGAAGAGCATCATGGAGAAAATCAAGAACCTGATCTCAAAAGAAGATACTGCCCACCCGCTCAGCGACCAGGACCTGGTCAAGGTTTTAACGGAGGAAGGCCTGGTTATCGCGCGGCGTACGGTGGCCAAGTACCGCGAAATGCTTAAAATTCTTCCTTCCCACCTGCGCCGCCGTAAATAATTTATATCTCCAGACAACCCGACGCCTGCCGATAAAAATCTAAAAAGGGTGCCTGATGCCGACGGTCAATGACAATCTAAAACTCTGGGACAAGAACTATGATTGGTCTCAGGGCGGCGACGAATGGTCCGCCAAATGGGGCGGGGTCAATATGCAGTGGTATGGGACCCTTCTTCCCCGAATCCATTCCTTTTTACCTTCCGGAACCCTGCTGGAAATCGCGCCTGGATTTGGACGCTGGACCCAGTTCCTCAAAAATCATTCAAAAAAATTGATTCTGGTGGACCTTTCCGAGAAATGCATCAATACCTGCAGGAAAAGGTTTGCGGCCGAGTCTCACATCACCTATCACGTCAATGACGGACAGTCGCTTGCCATGGTCCCTGACCGGTCAGTCGATTTTGTTTTTTCCTTCGATTCTCTCGTCCATGTGGAAGAAGACACGATTGCCGCCTACCTTTCTGAAATTGCGAAAAAATTAAAGCCTGAAGGCGCGGCGGTTCTTCATCATTCCAATATGGACAGCCTGGGCAATTTATACAAACTGGGCAGGAAGAGCCGCTGGGCGGCCCGTATTTTGGGGCGACTGGGCCTGATTGACCGCGACGCTCTGACTGGCAACCGTGCTTTGAGCGTTAGCGCGGTCAGGGTGGAACATATGGCCGCGGAGCGCGGTCTTCAATGCATCAGCCAGGAACCAATTAACTGGATGATGAAAAAAGGGACTTTGAACGACTGCATTACAACTCTGGTCCTTAAAGATTCGAAGCGGGCCCGTCCCAACAGGATTTTAAAGAACTCTCACTTTTTTGATGAAATCCAGAATCTGGAAAGGCTTTCCCATTTATACGGGGATGCGGGAAAAATAGCTGGCGCGCGGGCTTGAACCGCGG
>CAZKMJ010000196.1:0-4533 GCA_964553835.1 uncultured bacterium | reverse complement strand
TTTTTTCAGGAGAAAGCGGGATATTGGCAACAAAGTCTTCATGCTTCCTGCTGGCGCGGTAGTTCGGCTGGCTGGAAGGAAAGCCCAGATATTTTTCAATCATGGAAATTTTGAAGTTGTAAAGAAAGGTGCCGTGAAAAAGAAAGAAGGATTTCTTGCGGCGCTGGGCATTACCTGAAAATTTTAATCCATCGCAGGCCAGGTCAGTAATGCCTTCAACTTTGACGGTTCTTTTTAGCACGGTTTCAAGCGCCAGGCGGTGGGTTTCCATAATATGCTCATTGGCGCTTTTCAGGTTCTTTAAAGGTCCTGAAGAGGGGATTTTGAGCACCAGGGCGTAATTCAGGCAGCCAGGGCCCTGCAGCACGGTGCCTCCACCGGAAGGACGTCTTAAAACTGGGATGGCGTCTGCCTCACAAGCAGGCAGTTTGATTTCTGAGCCCATTTTGTTAGAATAGCCAAGCACTGCGAAGTAAGACGGAGACTCCCAGAACCGCAGGATTTCTTCATTTCCGCCATTTTCGCTCAGTTCCAGAAGGGCTTCATCGCAGGCCAGGTTCTCTTCCGGGGTTTTGAAGGACAGGTCGAGTATTTTCACGCCGGCATTATAGCGGATTTGTAATCCCTTATAACAGCAGGATTTATAAATCATATTGAATTCCCTGCCCGAATTCAGTAGATTATTCAGATTATCTTTGGGGGAAACACCTTATTTATGTCAACTTTGGAGAGTAATCAAATGCAGGAATCTGGCGTAGGCGGCTCCGCCAAGCCCGAGCAGAGCAATACCAACCAGTGGCTTCAGGCCCTGGAACATGTCATTGAGTTTATCCTCAAGAACCGCGAATCCGAAGACAAAGACCCCTTTATCCTTTCCCAGGTCATGAATCAGCTGCGCGAAGCCGGGCTGAAGATACCACCCCTCGTCAGCACTCCTTATATCAACACCATCCCGGTGGAGAAAGAACCCAAATATCCGGGCAACCGCGAAATTGAACGCCGCATCAAGAGTCTGATCCGCTGGAACGCCATGGCCATGGTGGTCAAGGCCAACAGCGTGCATCCCGGCCTGGGTGGGCATATTTCCACTTATGCTTCCAGTGCGACCCTGTACGAAGTGGGACAAAATCACTTTTTCCACGGCCCGGACGGGGACGGACCCGCGGACATCGTTTATTTCCAGGGCCATGCTTCTCCCGGTCCGTACGCGCGCGCTTATCTGGAAGGCCGTTTGAGCGCGAAGAACCTTCATAATTTCCGCCAGGAACTTGGCGAAGGCGGCGGACTTTCATCTTATCCGCATCCTTACCTCATGCCGAATTTCTGGCAGTTCCCGACTGTTTCCATGGGCCTTGGCCCGATCATGTCGATCTATCAGGCGCGCTTCAACCGTTATCTGGCGGCGCGCAAACAGAAAGAATGGAAGCGTGAGCCGAAAGTCTGGTGCTTTGTCGGTGACGGCGAAATCGACGAACCCGAATCGCTGGGCGCGATCACGCTGGCTTCGCGTGAATCTCTTGATAATTTAATTTGGGTCGTGAATTGCAACCTGCAGCGCCTTGACGGCCCTGTGCGCGGCAACAGCAAAATCATCCAGGAACTCGAAGCGGCTTTCCGTGGCGCGGGCTGGAACGTGATCAAGGTCATCTGGGGCAGCAACTGGGACAAGCTTCTGAATTCCAAGCACGCCGGTCTTCTGATCAAGCGCATGGAAGAAGCCTGCGACGGTGATTATCAGAAATATTCTGTTGAACCGGGCAGCTACACCCGCAAACATTTCTTTGGAAAATATCCGGAGCTTCTTGAACTCGTTAACCATCTGAGTGATGATGAGCTGCGCAAAATGCTGCGCGGCGGCCATGATCCGCAGAAGGTATACGCGGCTTATAAGGCCGCCACGGAGCATAAGGGACAGCCGACCGTAGTATTGGCACATACGGTAAAAGGCTACGGACTTGGCGAAGCAGGAGAAGGCCGCAACATCAGCCACCAGCAGAAGAAGTTGAACGAAAAAGAATTACGCGAATTCAAGACACGCTTTGAAATTCCCATCAGCGACGAAGAAGTTGTCGACACCCCGTTTTACAGGCCCTCTGAAGAAAGCCTTGAAATGAAATATCTCCAGGACCGCCGCAAGGAACTTGGCGGTTATCTTCCGCAGAGAAAATTTTCTCCGGACGCGCTTCCGATCAGCGAGCTGGATTTCAATGAATTTCTGAAAGGCTCCGGCGACATGGCGGTTTCCACCACCATGGCTTTCGCCCGCATCCTGACCAAATTGCTCCGGCACCAGACCATCGGGCCGCGTATTGTCCCGATCATTCCCGACGAAGCGCGTACGTTCGGTCTTGATGCTCTTTTCCGCCAGGTCGGCATTTACGCTTCCAAAGGCCAGCTTTACGAGCCGGTGGACCGCGAGTCGCTTCTTTATTATCAGGAAGCCAAAGACGGTCAGATTCTTGAAGAAGGCATCACGGAAGCGGGTTCTATGGCTTCCTTTCTTGCGGCGGGCAATGCATACGCTACGCACAGCCGCAACATGATTCCGTTCTTTATCTATTACTCCATGTTTGGTTTCCAGCGCGTGGGTGACATGATCTGGCTTGCCGGCGACATCAAAGCCAAAGGTTTCATGCTGGGCGCGACTTCCGGCCGCACGACACTGAACGGAGAAGGCCTTCAGCACCAGGACGGCCACAGTCTGTTGCTTGCCAGCACTATCCCGACTCTGATGGCTTATGATCCCGCGTTTGCTTATGAACTTGCCGTGATCATCCGCGACGGCATGAAGCGCATGTACGAAAAGGGCGAGGAAATTTTTTATTACCTGACGCTCTACAATGAAAACTATGTTATGGCCCAGATGCCTGAAGGATGTGAAGAAGGCATCCTGAAAGGTCTGTACAAGTTCAAGAAGGGCGATGAAAAGAAAAAGCACAAGGCGCATATTCTTGCCAGCGGCCCTATTATGAACGAAGCTTTGGCCGCCCAGAAAATTCTGGCGGAAAAATATGATGTGTCCACCGACGTGTGGAGCGCCACGGCTTACAAGCATTTGCGCACTGACGCGCTGAATTGCCAGCGTTGGAACATGCTTCATCCGACCGAAACGCCCAGAAAATCATATCTCGAGCAGACGCTTGAGAATGAAAAGGGTGTTTTTATCGCGGTTTCCGACAATATGAAAATCGTCGCGGAGCAGATTTCGGCCTGGGTTCCAGGCGGTCTTATGATCCTGGGGACTGATGGTTTTGGCCGCAGTGAGACCCGCGAAAATCTCCGGCGTTTTTTTGAAATCGATACGCCTTGTATCGTGATTGCCACGCTTTACCAGCTCATGAAAAAGGGCCAGGTCGACGCCAAAGTGGTTGAAAAGGCCATCAAGGACATGGGCGTCAATCCTGAAAAAGTACATCCCATCATTTTGTAATCCCAAGGAAAAACTAAATGGACATCAAAGTACCGAAGTTGGGCGAAGGCGTTAACACTGGAACCGTGGTCAGCATTCTGGTCAAGGAAGGCATGACCATCAAAAAAGACCAGACGGTCCTGGAGCTTGAAACTGAAAAGGCGGTTGCGCCTATTCCCGCGCCCGAAGCCGGCACGGTCACCAAAATTCTGGTCAAGGAAGGCGACAAGGTCGCCATCGGTCAGGCTGTTATCACGATTTCTTCATCGGGTTCTTCAGGTACGACCACTTCCGCGCCTGTTAAGGAAGCTCCGCGCTCTCAGGCTCCGGCTGCTGCTCCGGTGTCTGCTCCAGTCCAACAGCATGCCACCGCGCACGCGCAGAACCAGGATTACACTTACCAGTCCAAAAGCGGATTTCCTCCGCCTGCGTCACCGGCCATCCGCAAAATGGCCAAGGAGCTCGGAATTGATCTGACCCGCGTTCGTGGCTCTGAATCTGGCGGGCGTATTACTTTAAATGATGTGCGCGCTTACATTCTGGCGCTTCAGCAGGGAACGGCGGGACCTGCGCCTGCGGCATCAGCTGCTGCGCCGGCCGCCAAGGCTCCGGCTCCGTCGATTGATTTTTCCAAGTGGGGACCTGTCACAAAAAAGAAGCTGACCAATCTGCGCAAAACCATTGGTAACAAAATGGTCGAATCGTGGACGGCCGTTCCTCACGTAACGCAGTTCGAAGAAGCCAATATTACCGCGCTTATGGCCCTGCGCAAGAAATACGCGCCTGCCTATGAGAAGAAGGGCGCGAAACTGACGCTGACCTCCTTTATTATGAAGATCGTGGCCAACGCGCTGCTGAAACATCCGGTCATCAACTCCAGCCTTGATGAAGCCGCGGATGAGCTCGTCTTCAAACAGTACGTCAACCTTGGCATCGCGGTGGACACGGAACAGGGTCTTATTGTCCCTGTGATCAAGGACGTTCATAAGAAAGACCTGGTCAAGATTTCCATTGAGCTCCAGGAAATGGCCGAAAAAACACGCGCCCGGAAAATTTCCGTGGATGACATTCAGGGCGGAACTTTCAATATTTCAAACCTCGGCAGTATCGGCGGTACTTTCTTC
>CAZKMJ010000195.1:0-4560 GCA_964553835.1 uncultured bacterium | reverse complement strand
TTCCACGGACACTTATATTTTTTCCTATCAAGGAGTTTCTTCAGAGCTTGTTTCTGTGGCAACTAATGAATATCGCGCAAAAGACGAGGCCCTGTTTTTGAAGTTTGTCTATGATTCCGCTAATAATAAGTGGACTGTCACGGATAAGAGCGGCACCCAGCACACCTTTGGAGACAGTTCTTCAAACCGTCAGACGAATAGCCTGGGAACTTTCAAATGGGCTCTTTCCAAGGTCAAGGACACGTCCGGAAATTACATGACGATCACTTACACCACGGACAATGGCGAGCTTTATCTTTCCGCCGTCGAATATAACGGCAATGAAACGCAGTCCTTTGGACATACCCACAAGGTGGAATTCACGCTTGAGGACAGGGATGATGACAGCGTGTCTTTTATCAGCGGGGCCAAAGTGGGCACGGATAAAAGGCTGAACAATATCCAGGTCAAAGTAAAAAATGGCTCAGGGACTTATCAGCTCGCCAGAAAATATGTGTTGGGTTATGAATACTCAAGTCTCAGCAAACGCTCGCGGCTGATCAGCGTTACGGAATATGGGACCGATGGCACGACGGCGCTTCCGGCGACCACCTTCGTCTATCAGGACAAAACCCTGGGATTTAATTCCATCACCGATTACACGGGCATTGCCAATGATTCCAACGTAGGGAATGCTGGGTCTTATGTAAGCGCTTCCCATATTTCTGGTTCCGCGGCAGATACCATGTCCGATCTTTCTGATTTAAACGGTGATGGGTTCCCGGACCGGGTCCAGAAAATGAGCACGGACGGTTATTGGAAATGGTGGGCTAACTCAGCTGCGGGATTTGGAACCAGTGCCCAGATTACTAACATTGCCAGTTCAGACTCTTCGGGAAGCAAATATTACATCACGGCGTTTAATGCCGGCTACGGCATTCACGGAGGATTGTATGATATCAATGGCGATGGTCTACCCGACCACCTGATGTCTTCCTCTTCTTCCAATCAGTGGGCATGGCAAAAAAACACCGGCGGAAGTTTCGCTTCCTCCGTTTCATTCGGGACCGCCACCACTGCTGGCACTGGGACCCAGTACGACATCAGCTACATCAAGATTAATGGTTCCGATGAGCAGGTTTTTTCCGATCTTGCGGATATGAACGGTGATGGATTGCCTGATCGCGTTGCGAAGGTGACGGACGGCCAATTCAAAGTGCAGTTTAATTCACTGGATTCTAATGGAAATCCCACGCTGGGGACTGCGGTGACCTGGACCAATGTGCAAATCCCGTCTGGAACAGGCAATGATTACTGCGTCCGGTACACCGGGATTTCGGCGACCAGTGAAAGGCTGGTCAATGACGAGTTGATCGACATGAACGGTGACGGCTTACCGGACCGGGTCATGATTTATTCTCCGGACACCACCAAATGGAAAGTGCAATTCAATACGGGCAGTGGGTTCGCGGATCCGGAAGACTGGGGCACCATTGCCAACCCTGACAGCATTGGGGACTATCACCGCATACGTTACACCCGGCCTTCAGGCGTGACCCAGGTAGATCTTGTGGATGTGACCGGGGACGGCCTGCCTGATCGTGTTCTTTACCATAATTCCACGTCCTGGTATGTGCAGGTCAACACAGGCAAAGGTTTTGCTTCCGCTGTTCAGATGTCGGGTATTGAAAATTCGACGGGGGACAGTGACTACAATTACTCGCGCATGACCAATGCCACCAGCGGGTATGTACAGGTGGAAATCGCGGACATCAACGCGGACGGTCTTGTAGACCGTGTTTACGGCACATCCGGAGCCAGTGTCTGGAAATTCCAGAAAAGTTCCGGGCCATTCCCCGACCTGCTTTCCAGCGTCAAGAATGGGCGAGGAGGGAAGACCATCATTACTTACACGGCCTCCACTCTTTATGACAACACCGACACCAACGGGGCCCAGCGCCTGCCTTTTCCCATCCAGCTTGTCAGCCAGGTGGACCAGCAGGACGGCATGGGAAATACTTACACCACCACTTATTCATATAAAGGCGGCATGTACGACGCCGCGAACCGCGAATTCCGTGGATTTCGCGAAGTGACGGTCACAGACGCGGCCGGCACCAAGACCATCAGCACTTTTGGCCAAGATGACCATACGAAAGGCAAGCTGCTCCAGAAGGAAGTCAAAGATTCTTCAGGTAATCTTTTCACCAAAGAAGTCACGACCTGGGATGACACGCATCCTTACACGGGCGTTCATTTTGAGTTTGTCAGCCAGGTAGACTCCTATCTTTATGACGGCGATTCTTCCTATAAGCAGACCCGCCAGAATTTCACTTATGATTCTTATGGCAACCTTGCCTCGACTACAGAGCAGGGGGACGTCTCGGTTTCGGGCGATGAAAGAAAAACCGCCAATACTTATGTCTATAACACCACGGACTATATTTTAAACACGCTTTCAAAAACCACGCTTTACGATTCCGACCTTACGACCATCAAAGCGGAAAAGTATTTTTATTATGACGGCGCCACTTCCATTACGACGGCCCCCGTAAAAGGCCTGCTGACCAAAGAAGAGGAATGGCTGAACACGGCTTCAGGCTGCGGCACGGCCGGGGTGTGCGCGAACAACCCCAAAACCACCATGACCTATGACAGCTATGGCAATGTTGCGACTGTGACAGACGCGCGAAGCTACACCACGACCAATACCTATGAAAGCACCTATCATCTGTTTTTGACCCAGATCTCAAACGCGATTTCCCAGACCCGGTCTTTTACCTATGACCCCTGGCTGGCACAGATCCTGACCTCGACCGACCAGAACAGCCAGGTCACGGAAACCCAATACGATGTGCTGGGCCGCGTGACCAAGGTTATCGCGCCGCTGGATTCGTCTTCCGAGCCCACGCAGGAATTTGTTTATGATTATCCCAACCTTGGTACTTGTGGCACTACTTGTGTCACGAAAGTAACAACCAAGGTCAAATCTTCCGTGCCCGGCCAGACTTTCACCCAGCTCATCACTTATTCATTTACCGACGGCCTGGGAAGGGAAATTCAGCGCCGCAGCCCTGCCGAAGATTCCGCCAAGCAAATTGTTTCCGGCATTGTTGAGTTTAATTCCAGAGGGCTGGTTTCAAAGCAGTACACGCCTTATTTTGAAAACACCAGCGCCAGTTTCCAGACACCGGTAACCTCCGGCCCTAAAGCCACCTTTACTTATGATTCTGTTGGGCGGCGCACACGTATTGATTATCCAGACTCCACCAATTCCCAGGTTACTTTCAGTGATTTTGTGAAAACCACAACCGACCAGCGCGGCAAACAACTTCGCTACACCAATGACGCTTTCGGCCGCCTGGTCAAAGTGGAGGAGTTCAACAGCTCCAGCACTTACACCACCACTTATGAATACGATATTTTGAACAACCTCAAGAAAACCACGGACAACGCGGGTAATCAGACCACCATTTCCTACGACTCGCTTTCCCGAAAAACCGGTATGACTGATCCCGACATGGGCACGTGGGCTTACACCTATGACCTCAATGACAATCTGGCCTCGCAGACCGATGCCAAGAGTCAGGTCATTTCTTTTACTTACGATGCCCTCAACCGCGTTACGCTCAAGGACCTGCCTTCAGGCGAAACCGACGTGACCTACAACTATGACTCTGCCCCCGCCACTTATTCCGGACAGACCGGCTACTGGGTTGGCAGGCTGGCAAAAGTTACGGATGCTTCCGGCACCCATGAATTCAAATATGACAAGCAGGGGAAAGTTGTAAGCGACACCAAAACCGTGGACTCCGTGCCTTATGCTTTTGACCGCACCTATGATTCCATGGGCCGTGTGCGCACCCTGACTTATCCGGACACGGAAGTGGTGACCTACACTTACAATGGTTTTGGAGATGTGGAAACCATTCAGGGTGTGAAATCCGGCGTGACTACGGATTACATCAAACAGGTGGATTACAACGCTTCGGGCCAGATTACATTCACGAAATATGGTAACAATGTTACCAGCGACTACACTTACGATTCCAGTACGCTGCGGCTCAACCGCATTGTGACCAAAAAGCCGGATGGCACTACCAAACTGCAGGATCTTTCCTACACTTTTGACGGCGTGGGCAATGTTTCCACCATCGCGGACACGGTTAACTCCATGTCCCAGTCCTTCACTTATGATGACCTCAACCGGCTTACTCAGGCCGTGGGTTCGGCTTACGGTACGCAGACTTTTGCTTACGACTCCATTGGCAACATGACCAGCAAAGCCGGCCGTGCCATGAGCTATGGCACCGGCGGCACACCCACAAAGCCGCATGCCGTGACGGGTGTGACCTGGACCGGAACCAATTTCCCGACTTTCTGCCGTGACCTTGCCTCAGGGAGCTGCAATATCGCTTACGATAATAACGGCAATATGACCACACGCGGCGGCGATACTCTCACTTACGATTCCGAAAACCGCCTGAAGCAAATGAAAACCTATAACGGAGAATCGGGCAGCATCACCTACACCCTCAAACCCGGCTGGAATGTGATTTCATTCACGTATCTGCCCGATGA
>CAZKMJ010000194.1:0-4561 GCA_964553835.1 uncultured bacterium | reverse complement strand
TTGTTTATCCCAAATCCGAATGGCGAGTCGAAAAAGTCACGGATGATTTGCGGTTTCCCGAAATTTTTAGAAAGCTTGCGGAATCCGCCGAGCTTTATGACAAGTTTGATTCTGATGCGGCTGTCAAATTTGAAACATTAATCAAATACTTCAACCACAGCATTGAAAATATAGAAGCATTCTGGATCGCTTATGACGACGAAGGACATTTGATCGGGATCCGCAGTGTTGAAAGAGACATCACGCCTTACATGGCGGCCACTGAACCCGCCTTTGGCCGATTCAGGGAAGCAGAGCAGGACGCGGTCAGCGGAAATCTTCTGGTCGCGCAGCCGTTCCGGGGCAAGGGGATTGCTTCCAGGCTGATGAGCCAAAGCCTTGAAGACTTGAAAGTTAACCGCGGTAAAAAAATCCGCTTTGAACTTTCTTCGATTCATCAGGAAAACACGGATTCATTTCGAGTCACCCACAGAGCGTCCGTGAAAGCCGGCCTCAGGATGTTTTTCCTGACCCGTGCGAGCAGCGGCAATCAAAACATTTATCTTATCGACCTGGATCCTTCCGCTCCGCTGGATCCGCGCGTTAGCGAAGCGCTGGAAAAGCTTGGCTCAAGAGAGCTCTCAGCGGTCACGGCTGACGCCGAGAGCCAGATCCGTTCGGAAACGCGGCTTATCACTCCGACCGAACAAGAGCAGCTGATGCTGGATGAACTGGGCCTTACCTACAGTCCTGAAACGGGACAGATTTTTTATAAATCCAAATATGATCCCATTGTTCTGAAAAATGATTTTGTTCTGGCGCGCCATGGCGAAACGCCGGTGAATGAAGACAAGACCTCCGGCCCCCGCTTTCAGGGAAACACCGAGCGCCTGGAAACATTCGGGCCATTGCACAATCAGCTGAACGCGCACGGAAAACAGCAGGCAGTGGTTTTTGCCGACAAACTTTGGGGATGGCTGGGTGAAATGATGAAGAAAGAGCCTGGGAGATTTATTTTCAAGAAAAGTCCGCTGAACAGGGCGGGAAATACCGCGGACGCTTTTGAAATAAAGGCGGGCGAAAATGGGCTTAAAGTCGTTTTTGAAGTGGATGAAGGCCTTCGTGAAATTTCATTTGGAAATTGGGAAAACCTGTCGGAACCGGAAATCGGTGAAAAATTTGGCCTGGAAGAACAGGCGCGCGCGCACAGCTATCGCGAATTGAACGCTTTTGTGAAAGCGGAGGGCGGCAAGAGCTTCCTGGAACATCTTTATGACATGCACCAGACACTCAAAAGATTGAACGATAGTGATTCTGGAAAAGTTTTTGTGCTGGTATTTCATGGCACGGCTTCTAGCGCCATGCGGGTATTGATGCGCGACCCAGCGGTGCTCGCGCCCAATGGTTCTATTGACTGGCGAAAAGCCATGATCCCCAACGCGGGTGTTTTTCACTTGAACCGTTCCGAGTTGCGGGAACAAGTTGTCACCGAACACCGCGTTTTTGGTCCAAATGAGGGTTATCCAATAACCGAGGCTATTTACTCTCCGGACGGGAAAGTCATCGCCACAACGGATTCGATCGGCAAGATCATGCTCCGTGATGCTCGAGAAGGCGGCGTGATCGCAGGGCATAATGTTTCTCCCGGATACAAGCTCTACTCGGCGGCTTTTTCACCGGATGGAAAGATGCTTGTGGCCGGAAATGCCCGGGGTTACTTTTTCCGCTGGGATATAGAAGATGTACTTAACGGGACCAACAAGACAAAAAGTCCTA
This sequence comes from uncultured bacterium, assembly GCA_964553835.1. Lineage (GTDB taxonomy): Bacteria > Omnitrophota > Omnitrophia > Omnitrophales > Aquincolibacteriaceae > CAYLPP01. The sequence goes on along the minus strand of CAZKMJ010000194.1, from coordinate 2,806 downwards.
CTACGTGGCTTGAACTGCGGAGCGCGGTAGTCTCGACCCGGTTTTCTCCGTTCGGTACCAAGGTTTACATTCTTATGGCCAGCGGACATGTCATCCACATGAAAACAAGCGGCGGGACAGTTGCCAATTTTCCTCAATCGCTGGAGCAGGTTGGAAAAGCCATGGCCATTTCATGGCCTGACGAAACCGCGCATTACAAAATTGCCGCCGCCGGGGAAGAAGGTACCATCCGGGTCTGGAGCAACAAACCTGAAGCCAAAAACCTGATGCGCAGCGCTGACCCGGCGACCATTCGCGCGATTGCATTCTCGCGTGAAGGACTCATGGCCTGGGGCGGCAAGAACGGCACCGTGACTTTCTGGGACTTTGCCGAACAGCCTGTCAGAATGCTTCCCCAGTCCAGGCCGGTGGCTGAAGTGGTCGCGCTGGTGTTTTCTCCGGACGGACAAACGATTGCCGAATCTTATACCTCAGGTGAATTGATCCTGAGGAGTGTTAAAACCAGGGATATCATTGCGAGATTTGTGCGTAAACACCCGGCGGTCTCGGACACAATCGCTTTTTCTCCGGACGGGGAAAAACTATTGGCTGGAGGCCGTGACGGCGCTTTGGTTGAGTGGGAAGTGCCCCAAACCGTTGAGCAGGGTTACGCAAAATGGCTGCGGCAGATGAGAGCAAGCGGGGCGTTTGAAAATAAGGGGCCGGTGGCTTTAAGACCGTTGAACGCGGTCGCTCTTTCCGTTGTTCCTTTTGGTACGGACCGTTTGAAAGTACTTGTTCATGACCTGGCAGGAAAATCCATGCTGGCGGCGGCTCCTCTCATGCCTGCTGATTTTAAGGAAGTCGTGCCGCTTAAAGACTGGAAGCCGGAAGCTAGTTTAAGAGGTGTGGATAATTCATCCCCTCTGCATGGAATGATACGGGCGGAATTTCCTTTGGGCTCCGGAATCTTCCGTGAATATCCAGATCCAATGTTTTCGAAGCTCGGTAACTGGGAAGTTCAGCTAAAAGCCCCTGAGAATGTCAGATCTTTTTACAAGATCCGTTATCAGAGAAAAGACGGGCCCGCGGGCGAAATCGAGCTGCCGGATTTCAAGGTCAATCCGCTCGACTACCGCGTTTTTGTTCAACTGAGCCCGGAAGGAAAACTTTATATCATTGAAATTCCCAAACCCGATTTTAACGGTTCGATCCGGCTGTGGCAGATGGACCTGGTCAGCTATGTCACGCGTGGTAAGCAGGGGGCTCTGCCGCTTCGCGTTTTAAATACATTCAGCCCCAAAACCGAATGGCAGCTTGCCGGCCTGACCTGGGCGCAGGGACGGCTTTATTCTTATGACACCAAAAGCCAGGCGCTGGTTTCTCTTTATTCTTTACCGCGGTCGGAATCACGTTTCATGAAAGATGGGAAGGTGGACAAAGAACTCCTGAACGCGGAATATCCGGACACGGAAAAATCAAAAAAAGATGAGGTGGTCCTCGAAGTGGATGGGGACAAGACCGGAGAAGATTTCAAGGACTTGCGGCTTGTTCTGGTGCGCTCTCTCATGCCGACGCCTTATGGTTACGACGAAGATCATCACTTCCTTTTTGTTTTTGACACCCAGACAGGAAGGCTGGCTGCCAAAGCCACGCTTTCAATCCGCGAGGATGACGGCTGGGAAGTCCTGATTCCGAACCTCAAGAGTCTTTCGCTGGCGCCTAAAAAATATTACATGCGCCGTGCTATCAAGCTTCTTTTGAAAAGCGGTGCTATCAAACGCTGGTATTCTGCCAATCACCGCTCACCGGACGCCCGAAAAATGTATGAAGCCATCGGGCTGGATGGGGATTATTCAGTCAATGAAGTCCCTGGATATGATGACGACATTCTGGTGCGGGTAACGCTGGCACCGGCCGTGAAAAGTTCGGGCGAGTTCCTTTTTCGTTCCGAAGTGAGATCGAAGCGAAAAAAGCAGGGTCGTATCGCGACCCCGCGAAGCGGCGGCCGCAGTACTTTTCAGGCGGCGACGGAAAAACTCCAGGCTGATCCGCGCGACGCGTTTGTCATTCCCGCGCTGACGCAGTGGATCCGTAAAAACGCGGGTCGTTACGAAGGGTGGAAAAATGCGGCCCAAGGATCACGCGAGCCTGCAGAGATTGAAATCAGGCCCTGGCGCCAGGGCACCTGGTTTCGTGTTTACCAGGTCGTCAAAAAAGACATACACGGAGAAGTCATCCTGAACGAAGTTTTTAAAGTTGGGGAATTGGACGGGGGACAGTATGACGTGACTGACAATCTCGAGGAATTCACCCGGCGTTTCTCCAACTCGCTCATGCCGGCAAGGATTGTGAATGTTCCCGCAATCAATGATCCGAAGTTGAACAAAACCGGAAAAAAATTTCTTGTCGTCGGCGAAGAGCGGGGAAGAGAAGATCTTTACGAGCTTTTCCTCAAAGCCCTGCGCAATGACGGCGATGAAAAGAAAAAAGAAGCGGCCACTGTTTACGGCAATTTTCTCACGGTCATCAATGACATGCTGGCCCGGGACGGCATTTTCATGGGCGACCCGACCCTGCCGAACGCGGTGGAGACCCTTCCGGAGCTTGGGCCTGTGCGCACCCGTGTTTCCGACCATGAATTTCTTGTCGAAGTTGACGACAAGGGCCGCTACCTGAAAGACATCAGGCTGGGCGTCACACCGCGCACCATTTTCGATTTCGAAGAACGTCCCTATCAGCTGCTGAACTTTTTCATCATTCTTTATCCCGTTATCAATCAGGATCCCGAGATCGCGAAAGCTTTGATAGTAAAGATTCAGCGTCT
>CAZKMJ010000193.1:0-4643 GCA_964553835.1 uncultured bacterium | reverse complement strand
TCGCGCGCGACAGTAAAATTGGCGGTCCGTTGATTTCCATGTCCGCTTACTCCTTGAAGCACCCGCCCAAACTGATTGCTGACACCGAAGCCAAAGAGCTGGTGAAGAAGTTTGTCCAGGGCACCTGCCCGCGGTAAGAAAGCGGCTTGCTTCGCAAACACGTATATCCTCATATTGAGTCGAGCCTGAAAAAGGCCGCTCAATTTCTGGACACTAAGGGCCTGTCTCCCAATCATTTAACGCTGGGCGGACTGGCCCTTAGTTTTATCAGCGGCCTCATCTATGCTTCAGGGCATTTTTTCTGGGGCGGTATTTTCCTTCTGTTTTCGTGTCTGGGTGACATGCTGGATGGTCCCCTGGCCCGCCATACGGGCAAAAGTTCCAAGTTTGGCGCCTTCCTGGATTCCACTGTGGACCGCTATGCGGACTGTTTTTTGTTCGGCGGACTTGCCATCTATTACGCTCGCGTCGGCGAACCTATCTGGACCGCGGTCTGCCTGGGCATTATTCTGGGCTCATTTGTAACCAGCTATGCCAAAGCGCGCGCGGAAAATCTGATTGATGACTGCTCCGTGGGAATTTTTGAAAGACCAGAGCGCTTGATCGCTTTAGGTTTCTTTTCCGCTTTTGGCGGGTTTGTACGTCCGCTTTCGCTGGTAATACTTTTGATCGGGACGAACGCTACAGCCCTGCACCGCATTCTTTACACTCAAAGTAAACTTTCACCGTCTTCTTCCGAAAATAAATAGTGCGGACCTCCGCACTATTCATGAAAAAAATCTTTCCTGCCCTTTTAATCCTGTTTGTCTCATTTCCTCTTCAGGCAGAGTCTGTTTCGAAGAATATTCAGAAAATCGAAAAACGCAGGGGGTTGTGGATCAACCTGGAATCAAGGGTTAAAATGAATTTTAAATCGCAGGGGGGTAAAAGCGCTTCCTGTGACGCCGATCTTCTCTACGACCGGCTGAATGAAAAAATCCTTCTGAAGGGCTTCAACGCCCTTAAAAAACTGCTATTTGCCTTTCGCACCGACGACCGGGATTTCAGGCTTTACCTCAGTTCCGCGAACACGGACTTCTCAGGCTCCATCTTTGACCTGGAGGACTCACCCGCCATCCACAGCCATCTCAAAGCCCTGGACCTTTACCGGGCGCTCAAGCCCTCAGCAATTCCTCAGAACGCAAAGATTGAAACACGGCCTGACGGCGGCATGCGGATCGAAGTGGCGGGAAAAACAGGCCTCGAACGCGAACTGTTTGCTAGCCCCGCCGGAGACATTTTGAAAGAAATTTATTACCGAAAAGATGGGAATGTTAAGGCTATTATCGAACGGGGAGAATTTAAGCCGGTATGGAAAGGGAAAAAAGAATCGTTTTATTTTCCGGAAAAAATCCTGGTTCGGAATTTTTATTCACCGCCAGGAACGCCCGGCGCCGAATCGCAGACAGAGCTTGTTTTCCTGACCGCTAAATTCTCACCCGCGGCGGACCCTTCCTCATTCGAGTTTCAACCGCCCGAAGGCGTCAGACAAGTGGATGTTGGAGAAGAATTCAGGAAACAACAGGCTCTTGCGTCGAACTAAGGCTGGCTGATGCCGCCCGGACGGCTCAAGCTGGTTCTTGCTGGGAAACGCAGTGGATGGCGCCAAGGCCGTAGACCATGGCGGTGCAATCGATGGGAACAATGTCCTTCCGGGGAAAGACCTCTTTTAAAATTTTGACCGCGTCTTTGTCCTGCTTGCAGCCGTAAACAGGCAGCAGTACGGTTTCATTGGCAATCAGGAAATTGGCGTAGCTGGCTGGAAGCCGGACGCCGCCATCAGCCACAGGCCTAGGCATGGGCAGCTTGATTACATTCCATTTTTTTCCGGAAGGCGTTTCGCGGGTCTTTAGTCTTTCCCAATTTTCACGCAGAATAGAATAATTTTCGTCAGATTCATCCGTTTCGTAAGCCGTCAAAATGGTTCTCTCGTCCACAAACCGCGCGATGTCGTCAATGTGCCCATCTGTATCATCGCCTACAATCCCCTCATTCAGCCAAAGAACTTGCTCCACGCCCAGGTATTCCCGGAGGTAGCGTTCGATTTCCATCTGGGTCAACTCAGGATTACGGTTCTTGTTCAACAGACACTGTTCACTGGTCAAGCAGGTGCCGGCGCCGTTGACTTCAATGGAACCACCTTCAAGGATAATGCCCGCCTCAAAACAGGGCTGCGGTGAAAGCTTTTTGTTCTGGAAAATCCGGGTGTCCTGCGCCAGATCCATGTATTTGCCGCCCCAGGCATTGAAAATCCATTTCACCCAGGCCTTGTGGCCCTTTTTAGTTACGTAAGTTGGACCATAATCACGAACCCATGCATCCACGGTTGGCACTTCTATAAACACCAGGTTTTTCAGGCTTTTTTCGGAAATTTTATTTTTAAGGAATTTAAACGCTTCCTCTTTGAGCTTGGGCGAGGCCAGAAGCTTGACCTTTTCATAAGGAAGAAGGGACTCGATCATCTGAAGGTAGGCATCCCGCACGCGCGCCAGCTTCTTGCCGGGCCAGGTGACTACGTTGTGCGGCCAGGCCAGCCAGGTGGCTTCGTGTTTTGCCCACTCCGCGGGCATGGAAAAACCAAGTGACGCGGGGGTTTTGACCTTGTCTAGAGTATCAGGCATTGAGGAACCTTGTAGCGATTGGCGGATAGGCGTCAATGCGCCGGTCGCGCAGGAACGGCCAGTGCCTGCGGGTATTTTCAACCTGCGCGAGGTCGCATTCCACAATCAGGTTCTGTTCTTTGGTTTCACCGCCGCGCGCAATGACCGTGCCAAACGGATCGGAAACAAAGGAATTGCCCCAGAACTTGACAGGACCTTCCTTGCCCACACGGTTAGCGGCCGCGACAAAAACTTCATTGGCTACCGCGTGACCGCGCTGGACCACTTCCCACCCCGTCAGCTGGGCCTTGGCCACCTTGGGCGGCTCGGACTTGTGCCAGCCGATGGCCGTGGGATAAAAGAGGATCTGGGCGCCAGAAAGCGCGGTCAAACGCGCCCCTTCAGGAAACCACTGGTCCCAGCAGATCAGCACGCCGATTTTGGCATAATGGGTCTGAAAAGTCTTAAAACCCAGGTCTCCAGGTGTGAAATAAAACTTTTCATAGAAATGGGGGTCGTCCGGTATATGCATCTTGCGATAGTTGCCCAGGATCTGGCCATCCGCGTCAATGATCACGGCGCTATTGTGATAAACGCCGGCCGCCCTTTTTTCGAAAATAGGAACAATGATCACGACTTTCTTCTGGCGGGCGATTTCACAGAAAGCCTTAGTGCTGGGGCCGGGGATGGTTTCCGCGAGATTGAAATTCTTGTGGTCATACTTCTGGCAGAAATACAGAGTGCGGTACATTTCCTGCAGGCAGATGATCTGAGCGCCCTGTTTTGCCGCCTTCAAAACCCGTTCCCGGGCCTTGGCCAGGTTTGCTTCCGGATTTTTGGAAGCAGACATCTGGACAAGCCCGACAACGACTTTTGATGCTTTACTTTTTTTCTTCATTCAATCAATGAATCATGACCGCCGCGGAAATCACGGTGGTCCAGCGGCCGTCCTTGTCACCGATCGCGCTTTTGGTGTTCGCGGTCGTCTTGACAATTTCGTTGGAAATCTTCCACTGTTCTTTTCTTTTGTCGTAGCTTTCGTCCGGGTTGAATTTCACGCCCAGAATAGTGGCCAGCATGCTGGCAGCCAGGTCTTCAGCGTATTCACCGGTCTTCTTTTCCGTCCAACCGTAGGTATGGGCTTCGGAAAGATAGCCGTACTGGTCGGGCTTCTTGGGGAGCGCCATGCCGATCGAGGAAGCGATCAGACGGTTAGGTTCATTGGTCGCGCATTCCGCAACCACGGTGAAAAGAATCTGACCGGGGGTGAGGTATTTAAGGCCCGCTTCCTTGGAGATAAGCTTGCAGTACGGCGGGTAAATGCTGGAAACGCGCACAATGTTGTAGGGAGCGATGCCGGCATCACGCAGCGCCAGCTCAAAGCTCGAAAGTTTTTCTTTGTGAACACCAACGCCTTTAGTCAAAAAAATCTTCTTCGGTAAAATCACTCTTTTATTCCTCCGTTAGGGCCCCTTCGGGGCGTGTTTTCATAATTACAACTGACACTTGGGACAAAAAAACGAACTGCGGCCGCTTATCACGATGCGGCGGATCTTAGTACCGCAAGCCGCGCAAGGCTTGCCTGCCCTGCCGTAAACGCGGTGGTATTTCTGGAACCCACCCCGCTCTCCATCCAAATGGCGGTAATCATCAATGCTCGAGCCGCCTGCCGCGATAGCCTCTTTCAGCACTTCGCGCACGGCCTTGTAAAGTTCCGCCCACTTCCATTTCAGCCGCGGCGGCCTTTTCAAAGGATGAATGCCCGCGCGAAACAGGCTTTCATCCGCGTAAATATTTCCCAGTCCAGCCACAAGCCGCTGGTTCAAAAGCAGGCTTTTGATTCTGCCTGTGCGCGTTTGAAAACGCGCCGCAAAATCTTTTTCAGTCATTTCAAAAGGCTCAGGGCCCAGCGCCGTAATGCCCGCCGGCAACTTTGCTTTTGGCGCTTCAAGCACCACGCCTCCGAAACGGCGGATATCACGAAACGCAAACTTTTCCGCTGTT
>CAZKMJ010000192.1:1974-4651 GCA_964553835.1 uncultured bacterium | reverse complement strand
CCCACGGGCTCTGCGGATGGTTACCGCCCTTGGACTTACCTTCACCACCGCCCATAGGATGGTCAACCGGGTTCTTGGCGATACCACGTGACTTCGGACGCAGGCCAATCCAGCGGCTGCGGCCGGCTTTGCCAAGTGACAGGTTTTCGTTGTCAATGTTGGAAACCTGCCCGACCGTGGCATAAGACTTCAGCGGGATCATGCGGACCTCGCCGGAAGAAAGCTTGATGTGCGCGTACTCATTTTCCTTGGAAAGGATCTGAGCAACCCCGCCAGCAGAACGGACCAGCTTGCCGCCCAGGCCAGGATAAAGTTCAATGTTATGAATATTGGTACCTTCCGGGATCAGACGAAGCGGCAGGTGATTGCCAAGCTTCACTTCCGCGGTTTCACCGCTCATGACACTCTGACCGACCAAAAGCCCGTCCGGAGCGAGAATGTAGCTCTTTTCACCGTCCTGATACTGGATCAGGCAGATGCGAGCGCTGCGGTTCGGATCATATTCAACTGTAAGCACAGTGGCCGGAACGCCAAACTTGTTACGGCGAAAATCCACCAGGCGCAGGCGCTTCTTATGACCGCCGCCCATACCGCGGGACGTAATGTGTCCGTTGGAATTACGGCCGCCGGTGCGCTTCTTGATAGAAGTAAGCGGTTTGTACGGGCGATCCGTGGTGATGTCAGTAAAGTTCGCCGCATTCGCGAAACGCCGTGTTGATGTATAGGGTTTGTATTTAATGAGCGCCATATTTCCTCTTATGCCGTAATGTCGATCTTTTCGCCGGCTTTAACGGTGACGACCGCCTTTTTCCAGGCCGCGGTTTTGCCGGGCTGAAAACGGACGCGTCTCCATTTGCCGTCGCTGTTGACCGTGTTAACTTTGGTCACGTGCACGTTGAAAATTTTTTCAACGGCAGACTTGATGTCCTTCTTGCTTGCCTTGGGATGCACGCGGAAAGCGTACTTGTGGTGCTTGTCCGTTTCCTTGGCGATCTTTTCAGTGATCAAAGGCTCTTGAATAACGTTATAAAGATTCAGGTTCATGACTTTTTCCCGGTTTTCTTGGAAGCTTTGTTGGCCGTGCTCTTAGCCTTGACCGCGGTCTTGGTGCGCTTAGTCGCGCGAGCGGCGCTCTTGGCAGCCTTGCTCTTCACAACACGCTTTGCCTTTGGCGCTTTTTCCTTGGCTTCAGCAGCAGCAGCAGCAGCGGTTTCGGGGCTGACTTCACCCAGGAGGCGGGTTTCAATAACGGCAACCGCGTCTTGTTCCAGCACGATTTTTTCGCGCTGAAGAATATGATAAGCATTCACATCACTGGCGCGCTTGATTTCAATCAGCCCACTCAGGTTGCGGCTGGCGCGTTCCAGGTTCTGGTCCACTTCCTTAACAACACAAAGAGCACGCTTCTCATCAAGCGGAAGGGACTTCACAATTTCCGCCCATTCCTTGGTCTTGGGAGTATCAAGCTTGGCGTCTTCAAGAAGGATGATGCCCTTCTGTTCACCGCGAAGGCTGAGCGCGGAAATCAGGGCCGCCTTACGCATGGTCTTCGGAACATTCACGAAGAAAGAGTGAGGCTGAGGACCGAACACAGTGCCGCCGCCTCTCCAAATAGGAGAACGGGTGGAACCGTGACGCGCGCGGCCGGTACCCTTCTGCTTCCAGGGCTTCTTGCCGCCGCCGGAAATTTCCTTGCGGACCTTGGTGTCAGCCTTGCCGTGGCGAAGATTATTGCCATAGGCGGTGCGGACGAGTTCAAGAAGACGGTCATTGACCCGGGCAGCAAAGATTTCCGGATTCAGGACCACTTCGCCTTTTTTCTTTCCTTCTTTTGAATAAACCGTAGCCTTCATTAGTGAATAAACTTCCCTTTTTATTTAGAGTTCTAACCGTTTAAACTTACGCTTTTTCTTCGGGCTTTTCTGCGGGAGCTTCCGGAGAAATTTCAGCGGGCTTTGCTGCTTTACCACCCTGAACTTTCCACTTGCGACCACCCTTCGGTCCCCTCTTGAGCGCGGTGCGCACAATCAGGTAACGTCCTTCAAAACCCGGGACCGAACCTTCAACTGCCAAAAGATTGTTAGCTTCATCCACTTTCACGACCTTGAGGTTCTGGACCGTGATGCGAGTGTTGCCCATCTGGCCGCCCATCCTCATACCCTTCACAACACGGGAAGGAAAGGAAGACGCGCCGATAGAACCGGGCCTGCGGCCCGACATATCGCCATGACCCATGGTCAAAGCACCCTTGAAATGATGACGTTTCACAACGCCCTGAAAACCATGGCCAATGGAAGTTCCGGTCACGTCAACAAAATCACCAATCTGAAAATTTCCCGCGCCAACTTCCGCGCCGATGGTCAAGCCTTCGACTTCAGTGGTGCGGATTTCTTTCACAAAACGCTTGGGAGAAACGCCAGCCTTTTTAAACTGTCCGGCCTTGGGCTTGCTGGTGTGCTTTTCCTTGCAGTCATCATAAGCAAGCTGCACGCCGAGGTAGCCGCGCGACACCCCCGGGCAACGACGCCCCCTAGTCGGCGGTCATAGTGTTATGCGGCAGGTTCGGGGAGTCCCAGACCAGGTTGAACCTGCCGCCCGCGCGCAGCGACCCCCCGACGGTGTTCGTGAACGGCAGGCGCGTGACGGTCGTCAAGGGCAAGCGGCTGACGGCGCCGGT
>CAZKMJ010000192.1:445-1964 GCA_964553835.1 uncultured bacterium | reverse complement strand
GTTTTTCCTTGGTCTTAAGGTCCGTGATTTTGCACGGGCCGACTTCAAGAAGGGTCACAGGAACCTGAGAACCTTCTTCATTGAACAACTGCGTCATTCCAATTTTTTTACCGAGTAAACCGATCATTGTCTTTTTCTCTTTTATAATTTGATTTCAACATCCACGCCGGCCGGAAGATCGAGCTTCATGAGCGCGTCCACGGTGCGGGAAGTCGGGTCTTCGATGCCGATCAGGCGTTTATGAGTACGCATTTCAAACTGATCGCGGGATTTTTTGTCAATGTGCGGTCCGCGAAGCACGGTGGTCTTCCAGATCCGGGTCGGAAGCGGAATCGGGCCAACAACCCTGGCGCCAGTGCGCTTGGCTGTTCCCACGATTTCCTGGACCGACTGGTCAAGAATCCGGTGATCATACGCTTTAAGTTTAATTCTGATTTTTTCTTTATTTCCGGCCATAAATTTTTCAGCAGTTACTGATTAACTGCTTGTTCTCCCATGACTTTGTCTGCGATCATTTTCGGAACTTGCTGGTAACTGTGCGGTTCCATGGTGTAGTTCGCGCGGCCCTGCGACAGTGAACGGATGGCAGTTGCGTAACCAAACATTTCAGCAAGAGGAACCAGACCCTTGATGGCTTTTAAATGGCCGCGGTTGTTCATTTCCTGGATGACGCAGCGGCGTGAATTCAAATCGCCGATGATGTCGCCCATGTATTCTTCAGGCACGATGACTTCGACCAGCATGATCGGCTCAAGAAGGACGGGTTTGGCGCGGCGGAATGCGTCCTTGAAACCAAGGATACCGGCCATTTTGAACGCGATTTCAGAAGAGTCAACATCGTGGTAGCTGCCGTCAAAAACGGTGGCTTTAATATCGGTGACCGGGTAACCGGCGAGCACGCCGCCCGCGCAGGCATCCATAACACCGTCTTCGACCGCCGGAATATATTCGCGGGGAATGGCGCCGCCAACAACTTTGTTTTCGAATTCAATGCCTTTGCCCTTTTCAAGCGGCTCGAGCTTAAGATAGCAGTGACCATACTGACCACGACCGCCGGTTTGCTTGATGAACTTACCTTCGGCTTCAGCCATGGCGGTGATCGTTTCTTTATAAGCGACCTGCGGCTTACCGACATTGACCTGCACGCCGTATTCGCGCTTCATGATATCAATTTTAATGTCCAGGTGAAGTTCGCCCATACCGCCGATCAGGGTCTGAACAGTTTCCGCGTCTGTCTTGACGCGGAAGGTCGGATCTTCGGCAACCAGACGGCTGATGGCGTCAGACATTTTGTCACGGTCAGCTTTGGTCTTGGGTTCAATGGACATCCAGATAACGGGTTCCGGAACGAAAAGCTTTTCAAGGATGATCGGATTGTTTTCATCTGAAAGGCTGTCACCGGTCTTAACATCTTTCAGACCGACAGCGGCAACGATATTGCCGGCGCCCGCTTCATCAATTTCTTCACGCTTGTTGGCGTGCATCAGAAGCAGACGGCCAATGCGCTCTTTCTTGCCGT
>CAZKMJ010000192.1:0-435 GCA_964553835.1 uncultured bacterium | reverse complement strand
CAGGACGCCTGAATAAATACGGATGTAAGTCAGGGAACCGACAAATTTATCGCTCGCGATTTTGAAAGCGAAGCACGCAAGCGGTTCTTTTTCGTCTGCATGGCGTTCGATTTCAGTTTCATCTTTGGGATTAATGCCTTTGATCGCGGGAACGTCTTTGGGGGAAGGAAGATAATCAACGACTGCATCGAGGAGCTGCTGTACACCTTTGTTCTTAAGTGAAGAACCGCAAATGACCGGCGTCAGTTTCAGAGCGATCGTTGCATGTCGGATTGCTTTCTTAAGTTCTTCCTTGGTCGGCTCCTGACCTTCGAGGAACTTGTTCATCAGGTTATCATCATGCTCGGCCACTTTTTCGATCATGAATTCGCGGGCCTTCTTGGCTTCTTCCTGGAATTCCGCAGGAATGTCCACTGTATCAAACTTGTCGCCGAG
>CAZKMJ010000191.1:0-4694 GCA_964553835.1 uncultured bacterium | reverse complement strand
TGACATTGTACAATAGGAAGTTAGAGCAAAATACCTGGATGGAACAGAATCAATTTGCCGTCCGCGTTTGCCAGGTCGAGCGCCTTTTCGAATTTAACAGCCTTGTCGACCTGCATCAGCCTGAGCGCACCCGACTGCTTGGCCGCTTCAATGGCCAGCCTCTGCCAGCGTTCCGCGGCTTTCTGCGCCTCAGCCTGTGACATTTTAACAACAGTCCAGCTCGTTTCAACCGGGATTAAGGCTTCGATCTCAAGCTCCTGCAGCTTCTCCACCAAGAAATCAATCTTGGCCTTCTGGATCATGGCCGAGAACACCTTCACCCGGGGCCTGTTCAGGGTCTTGGGCGGGTTGACCTTGGTGACCTTCAGGATGGCCTCCCCGCTGGACAGATAGGAAGAGATGGTAGTTTCAGCTTCATAGCCCCGGCCGTCGGTCACAAGGCACTTTTCCCCCTCCTTGAGGCGGATGACCTTGCGGACATGGTCTGTCTGGTCCCGGGAGAGCCGGGTTTCGGAGCCGGGGCCAAGGCCCCCAAGAGGTGTATCAATGAAGAAGCGGCGGAGTTTTCTCATAATAAAAAAGGGGGCTTTTTAAAAGCCCCCTGGAGTATCGATAAATTGAAGGAACGGAAGGACTTACTTCTTCTTTTCTTCGCCTTCTTTGGGTTTCTTGTTGCGGACCACATTGGCGGCCTGGGGACCTTTTTCACCTTCGACGATATCAAAGGTCACTTCTTCGCCTTCGAGAAGTTTTTTGTATCCCTCGCCCTGGATTGAGGAGTAGTGGACGAAAATATCTTTGTCTGAGCCTTCTTTTTCAAGAAAACCAAACCCTTTAACATTCGAGAACCACTTTACTTTTCCTTTTTCCGGCATTTCCTGCTCCTTGTTAACTTGACCGTTTCATCTCTGAAACGGGAGGTCTTACTTGACTTTGTGTTTTAAAATCAACCCTGGTTTGAAGATAACCACTTTTTTCTCCGGAACAGAAACTTCCTGACCGGTGCGGGGATTTCTTCCAAGGCGCCCGCGGCGGCTCTTGACTTTAAACACGCCGAAATTTCTAAGTTCAACGGTTTCGCCACGTTCCAAACTTTCCACAACAACATCAAGTGTGCGCTGCACAATTTTCTTGACGTCAATCTGTGTCAGGTTTGTTTCGTTGGAAACTTTGATTACGATGTCTTTCTTGGTCACGCCTTCACCTCCGTGAAGTTGATAAATGCTTATGAAGACTGGAGATGCAATAAAGGATAGCGGAAGGCGGGAACGGTGTCAATATTTAAAAAAACATAACCTATGGACGAATATAGGGTTAGGTTTTTAGCGGATCTTGACGCAACCTTCGCCAAGCAGCTTTTCTAGAGAGGAAAACAGCTCATCCGTGACCTTGACCCGGAGGTCGTCGCCCAGGTGGACCAGGGCGGTTTTCCCTGCAGGATCCCTGAAACTGAGGTAGGAAGGCGTCTGCCCTTTATGGTTCCTCAAAATACCCTTTACATCGTTCAAAATCTCCCCTGCCAGGCCTATAGTTTTAAGGTCCACGCAGATCGAACGGGTAAATCTTGTCTTAACTTGATCAATGGGAATGATTTCCTCAGCCAGAATCTTGGGAACATCGTCACGCCCGCTGATTTTTCCGCGCACAAAAATAATCGAGTCCTTCTGGAGCAGGTTCGCGGCGCTGGCATAAAGTTCCGGGAATACCACCACTTCGCAATTTCCACGCAGGTCCTGAAGTGTGACAAATCCCATCTTCGAACCTTTTTTGGTCAGGATTTCCTTGATACTGTCAATAATTCCGCCGATGCTGATTTCGGTCTGGTCTTTGAATTCACTCAAAGTGTCGCTGTAAGCGGACGCGTAATTTTTTAAAGTACCCGCGTGTTTCGAAAGCGGGTGCGAGCTGACATAAAAACCAATCAATTCCCTTTCGTACGCCAGCTTCTGATTGTCCGGCCATTCCGGAATGTCCGGCACATCGCCGCTGGTTTTAAACGTGTCCACCGATTCCCCGCCGGCAAAAAAAGAAAACTGTCCTACCGTGCGGTCTTTTTGCAAAGTCGAACCCATTTCAAGAGCGCTGTCGATCATGTTCATGAGCTGCGAACGGAACAATCCAAATTCATCCATGCAGCCGGACTTGATCAAGCTTTCCAGTACCTTGCGGTTGGTCACACGCAAGTCCACGCGCTCCGTGAAATCATAGAAAGACTTGAACGGCCCGGCTTTTTTACGGGCCTCAATAATAGAATCAATGGCAGTGGTGCCCACATTTTTAACGGCCGTCAGGCCAAAGCGGATGCGGCCATTAACGCACGTAAACTCGGCCGAGCTTTCATTAACAGAGGGCGGCAGGACCTCAATGTTCATCTTGCGGCATTCTTCTATATAACGCACCACCTTGTCCGTATTGCCCATTTCTGAGGTCAGCAGGGCCGTCATGAATTCCGTGGGGAAATGGGCCTTCAAATAGGCCGTCTGATAGGAAATAAGGGCATAGGCCGTGGAATGGGACTTATTGAAGCCGTAACCGGAGAAATAATCGATCAGGTTCCATATCTTCTCGGCCACCTCGGTTTTGACCTGCTTGTGCTTGGCCGCGCCGTCGATGAAGTTCTTCTTTTCCTTCTCCATGATTTCAGGGATCTTTTTACCAATGGCGCGGCGCAGTGAGTCGGCTTGGGCCAGCGTGAAACCGGCCAGCACGCTGACAATCTGCATGACCTGCTCCTGATAAAGAATGACGCCGTAAGTTTCTTTCAGCACCGGCTCCAGCGCGGGATGGTCATATTTAATGACCGAAGGCTTGTGCATGCGCTGGATGAAATCATCCACCATGCCGGAACCCAGCGGGCCCGGTCGATATAGCGCGAGAAGCGCGACAAGGTGATCAAAAACTTTGGGCCGCATTTTTTTCAGAAGATCGCGCATGCCTGAAGATTCCAGCTGGAACACGCCGGCCGCTTCTGCCCTGCCCAGCATGTCGTAAGCAGCGGCATCGTCGAACGGCAGCGCATCGATATCAATTTGCACGTTGTGGATTTCGCGGATGATGCGAACAGTGTTCACAAGCATCGTAAGCGTTTTAAGGCCCAGGAAATCCATTTTCAGCAGGCCAATTTTTTCCAGGTCCTTCATGGTGAACTGCGTGGAGACCTGTTCATTGGCTTTGAACAACGGCACATATTCGGTCAGCGGTTTGTCGGCGATCACAACGCCGGCCGCGTGCGTGGACGCGTGGCGGGCCAGGCCTTCAAGGGCGCGTGAAATATCCAGCAGTGAAGCAATACGGCTGTCCTGCGCGGCCAATTCCTTGAGCTTGGGTTCTTTGTTCATGGCCGATTCCAGCGTGATATTCAATTCCATGGGAATCAGCTTGGCCAGCTTGTCCGCTTCGGCGTACGGAAAATTCATGACACGAGCCACGTCGCGGATCGCGGCCTTGGCGGCCATGGTTCCAAACGTAATAATCTGCGCCACGTTTTCCACGCCGTATTTGCGGCGCACATAATCAATGACTTCTTCGCGGCGTTCGAAACAGAAGTCGATATCAATATCCGGCATGCTGACACGTTCCGGGTTCAGGAAACGCTCGAAGAACAAGCTGTGCTTGATGGGGTCCACGTTTGTAATCCCCAGCACATAAGCCACCAGGCTGCCTGCCGCGGAACCACGGCCCGGGCCAACGGGAATGCCATGCTGGCGCGCGTAATGAATGAAGTCCCAGGTGATCAGGAAATAGCTGTCAAAACCCATCTTGTGAATCAGCTGGAGCTCATAATCCAGTCGCTTCCGGTATTCATCGGTGGGCTGGCCCATGCGCGCGGTCAGGCCCTTTTCGCAAAGTTCGCGCATGTAGCTTTCCTGGGTCTTGCCCTTGGGCGGTTCGAAATAAGGCAGGTGGGTTTTCTTGAAATCCAGTTCCAGGTTGCAGCGCTCCGCGATTTCCAGCGTGCACTTGATAGCTTCCGGAATATCCTTGAACAGCGCCTTCATTTCATCCGCGGATTTCAGATAAAAGTTATCACCCTGATAGCGCATGCGGTTGGGTTCATCAATTAAAGAGCCGGTGCCAATGCAAATCAGTGCATCATGCGCGCGCGCGTCTTTCTGATAAATGTAATGCACATCATTCGTAGCTACCAGCTTCACGCCAAATTCTTTGGACAAGCCTTTGAATTCTTCACGCAAACGCTTCTGCGGTTCCATGCCCTGGTCGGAAAGCTCCAGAAAAAAGTTTTCTTTCTTGAAAATATCGATGAATTCTTTTAAAGCGCGGCGGCCTTCCTTGGGCTGTTCATTGCGGAAATAATACGGGATCTCCCCTTTCAAATCGCCGGAGAGCGCGATCAAACCTTCGGAATGTTCAGCCAGCAGCTCTTTATCAATGCGCGGCTTGTAATAGAAGCCTTCCAGAAAGCCCGCGCTGGAAAGTTTGAGCAGGTTTTTATAGCCTTTTTCATCCTTGGCCAGCAGCACCAGGCGGAAGGAGGCTTCCTTAATACCGTGGGTTTGTTTGTCGAAGCGGGAGCCAATAGCAATGTAAGTTTCCATGCCGATGATGGGTTTGATCCCGCTTTTCATGGCGGAGGAGTAGAAATCAATGGCGCCAAACAGATTGCCGTTGTCGGTCATGGGCCTTGGTCCAGAACACGTCCGGATGGCGACGGATCGTACCGGTAGAGGAGCAGG
>CAZKMJ010000190.1:0-4748 GCA_964553835.1 uncultured bacterium | reverse complement strand
CGGCCTTCTGCACCCGCGGATGCCGGTACTCTGGATATCGCGGTTGTGCTTTTGCCTCACCTTTCCAATTTTACGGACTTTGGCATTCTTTCCCAGGAGCCTGGTGTCAGTCTTCGTTATATAGAAAAAGTGGAAGACCTGGGAAATCCCGACCTTCTGATTTTGCCGGGCACCAAGTCCACGGTTGGGGACTATGAATACCTGGTTTCAAAGGGTTTCCCGCAGAAGATCCGTGAGTACGCGGAAAAAGGCGGGCGGGTCCTGGGCATCTGTGGCGGCTTTCAGATGATGGGAAAAAAAATCCGTGATGACATCCATGTTGAATCATCAAGGAGTGTCATTGAAGCGCTCGGTTTTTTTGACATGGTCACGGAATTTCAGCCTGAAAAAACATCGAGGCAGGTGAAAGAGGAAAGCAGTGTGTCGCTTTTTGGAAAAAGACTTGCGGGGGAAATTGAGGCTTATGAAATCCATATGGGTGCAAGCCGCTTCAACAAGGTTTACCTGGGCTTCGGGGCTGGAGGCGCGGTCCTGCCGGGGCAGCGGATCGCGGGCACTTATTATCACGGTCTTTTTGATTCCGCGGGCTTTCGCAGGTCTTTTTTAAGCGCGCTTGCCGAGGACTGCGGCAAGATCTCTGCTTCAGGTTCCTCCGTTTCCGCGCGCGATCTGAAAGAAAAGCATTATGAAGCCCTGGTTAAATGGTTTTCGGGGGCAGTACGCATGGAGCTGCTGCACGAGCGCTGGAACATCCGCTCGCGTTTTGGTATGATCAATTCATGAAAGACGCAGTGCTTGTAATTGCCCACGGCAGCCGGGAGCAGGAGAGCAACCAGGCTTTTCTGGAATTTGTAGAAAAATTCCGGAAAAACTGCCCTGGAAAATATGTACAGCCTGCTTTCCAGGAACTGGCCAAGCCCGATATTTTGTCTGCTATTGAGGCTTGCGTGCGTCAGGGCGCGGCAGAAATCATTGTGGTGCCTTTCATGCTGTTTCCGGGAAGGCATGTAAAAAAGGACATTCCCGAATTCATCCAGAAAGCCAAGCTCCAGTATCCGGAGTTGGACTTCCACTATACGGGTCCTCTGGCTGACCATCCGGCCATGGTCGACATATTGAAGCAGAAAGCAGGAAAAAGGTGAGACATGACTGAAAAACCAGAGATCAAACCCCAACTCAAGCCTTATGGGCGCCATGTTCTTGTGTGCACCGGGCCGCGCTGCGCGCCGGACACTTCCAATACTCTCTACAATGGGCTTAAGGAAAGGCTTAAAGAGCTCAAATTGAACGACGGTGATCAAAAGGTCCTGCGCAGCCAATGCCATTGTTTCGGCATTTGCCATGGCGGGCCGCTGGCGGTGGTTTATCCGGAAGGTGTCTGGTACCACCACTTGACTCCTGAAAAGATGGAAAGGGTCATCCAGGAGCACTTGATCGGCGGCCAGCCGGTCGACGACCTGGCCATGTATAAGAAAGACCCGCATTGAGCCTTGACGCTTGGCAGGGCCCTTATATAATGATGGGTCAACTTTAGCTTTTTGACCCGAAAGGACGTCTTTTTATTATGTCTGAATCCGTAATTCCGACCCAAGACCCTGACATTCAGGACGCGAAGTTTTTCGCGGCCATGGGTTACTTTTCTTTTCTCTGCTTTGTCCCGCTTCTTTTGAAAAAAGACAGCAAGTTCGCGCAATTCCACGGCAAGCAGGCGCTGGTCCTTTTCATTATGGAATCGGCCGCAGGCATTCTGAGCATGGTGCCTTTCCTGGGTGATCTTGTTTCCCGGTTTGCTTTCGTGGTTTTCGGCATCCTGTCACTGGTAGGGGTTTTGAAGGTCCTGATGGGCGAGTACTGGGAAATGCCCGTGATTCACGACATTTCCAATCGCATCGTCCTGTAGTACGAAGTAAAAAATTTCTTTTTAGGAGTTTTTCATGCTGCTTCGTTCCAAGAAAACGCACGGGGAAGAACAGAACTGGTGCGTCATCCTGAGTCCCATCCGCAACGAGTTTGACAAGAAGAAGGTTGCTCACAAGATCTCTGAAATTTTTTCCGTCTCCAGCGAAGAGTCCATGGACCTGGTGTCCAACACACCCATCATTCTTCTGGACAACCTGACGCGTACCGTGGCTTCTAAAATTAAGGAATATTTCACAGGCATTGGCGCGGATATGGTTCTGACCAACGACATTCTTCAAAAAAGAAAGTGCTACCGCACGGTCTGGCCCGAAGCTCCAAATCTGTCTTTCCTCCATGAATGGCAGCCAGCGGAATCACATCCGGGCGCGCAGACTATCCCCACGGCTGAAGCGCTTGAAGAAATCCGTTCGCTTGAGCCGCCCATTTCGATAACGGCCAAAAGCTCCAACCTGAAATTTTCTGATTTCGCCAATCCGGAACGCAATGCGGAGAAGCAGGAAGTGGAAAGACTGCGCAAAGAATGTGCCGTGCTGCGCGAACAGGTAGACCATCTGCGCCAGGAACTGGAACAGACCCGTGAACAGTCGCGCAATAACCGCGCGGTCGAGAACCAGGCTTTTATGACGGAGAAGGAAAAGGAAACCAAGGAACTGCGCATGCTGCTGGCGCATGCGGAAGAGAAATACCAGGTCCTGCATGAGGAATACCGTGAGGCGCGTTCCTTATATGAAGAGAAGATCAGCCAGGCTGCCCGTGAAGCGGAGCTGGCCCGCGGCAAGGGTCAGGAAACGGCACGCCTTCTTCAGGGGTTTCAGACTGAGAAGCAGGCGCTGCTTGATACTATGAGCCAGAAGGAAACGCTTTTGAACCGCCAGCGCGAGGATAATGAAAAGATTGTCCAAGCGTTGGAGCAGAAAGTTTCATCCGCCCAGCAGGAAATTGAGAGTATGAAACTGCGCGCGCGCGAAATGAACGAGAAGATTGTTTTCCTTCAGCGTAATAAGGAACAGCTGGAGTCATCTGTCAACGAGCAGGCCGACAAGATTTCCCATCTGACGGACCGCCAGCGAGGTCTTTCTGAAAACCAGGAGCAGCTGCGCAGGCAGAAGGAAGAGGAATTGACCGCTCGCCAGGCCGCTGAAAAGCTGCTCAAGGAAGCTAATTTAAAACTTACCGAGCTTCAGAGTGAACTGGAATCGCGTTCTTCGGAGATCAAGCGCTGGGAAATGAAGTCCATTGAGATTGAAAAACATTTTCTTGAGCTTCAGGAAGCCTATCAAAATCAGGACCAGATCCTGCAGGCCAACCTGCGTCAGCTTGAGCACCGTGAAAAAGAGCTTGAGAGCGCGCGCAAGCAGCTGCGGGACATCAACTTTCAGATCGAGCAGCGTGAGACCGCGCAGCGCCGCACCCGCCTATCCGCTGAGCTTGCGGAAAAGGAAGGGCAGCTGAAGAAGCTGGTGGGTGAGCAGGAAAAGATGGAGGCTGAAATTCGCGATCGCGAGGAAGCCATCCGTAAGGTTCTTGTGGAGCAGGAGCGGATTGAAAAGGATATAATGGAAGGCAAGCAAGCCCAGCGCCATCTGGCCGAGCTGGCCAAGCGCGAGAAGGGGCCCCGTTTCAAAAATGGAAAAGAGACGGATGAAAACGGCGCGGCCGCCGAAATTGGAGAAGCATGATTGAGCTTGTGCTCAACAAGATCAAGATCGATGAGACCCGCAACGAGCAGGTCATTGTGTTCCGGGAAAAGGAAGGGACCCGTTTTCTTCCGGTTGTGATCGGTATGGCGGAGGTTAACGCTATTAAAATGAAGTTGAGCGGGATAAAGCCGCCGCGGCCGCTGACCCACGACCTGCTTGGCAATATCATTCAGCAGCTGGGCGCGAAGCTTGAGCGGGTTGTTATCGACCGGCTTCAACAAAATACTTTTTTTGCGAAACTTTATCTTAAAAGCCAGGAACAGAAAGAAATCGTGATCGACGCCCGCCCTTCGGACAGCGTAGCCCTTGCGCTGCGCGCCGACGTTCCGGTCTTTGTGGCCGAAGACGTAATCAGTGAAGCGGGCGTCCATGAGTTTTAACAGAGGGGAATCAAATGAAAGAGTGTGACATTCTGGTTATCGGCGGCGGCGGATCGGGTCTGACGGCCGCGCTTTATACTTCCCGCGCCAAACTTTCCACCATCTTGCTTGAAAAACTGACGCCCGGGGGGCAGATCGCCCTGACGGATGTGGTAGAAAACTATCCGGGATTTCCTGAAGGCATCACGGGTCCTGAAATTTCCCAGAAAATGGAAGAGCAGGCCAGGAAATATGGCACTGAGGTCGTTTATCAGGAAGTTAAAACTATTTCAAAAAACGGTGAGCGTTTTGAAATCAAGACTTCGGGAGAAACCTTTTCTGCCAAGGCTGTGATTCTGTGCGCGGGAGCTTCTTTCCGTATGCTTAATGTCCCGAAGGAAAAGGAACTGACCGGCAAGGGCGTTTCTTACTGCGCGACCTGTGACGGCGCGTTTTTTAAGGGCAAGGAAATCGCGGTTGTCGGCGGCGGCGATTCCGCGCTGCAGGAAGGCTTGTTTCTGACCCGTTTCGCCACTTCTGTGAACATCATTCATCGCCGTGACAAACTGCGCGCAAGCCCCATTTTGCAGGAAAGAGCTTTGAAACACCCGCAGATCAAATTTACCTGGGACACCGTTGTTGAAGAAGTGCAGGGAGACAAGAAAGTCACGGGCCTCAAGATCAAGAACGTCAAAACGAATTCGTCACAGGATTTCCGTACCGACGGAATTTTTGTTTTCATCGGCCATGATCCAAACACTTCGTTCCT
>CAZKMJ010000189.1:3753-4787 GCA_964553835.1 uncultured bacterium | reverse complement strand
ATTTCTTGTCCTGCGCCTGGACTTCGAGCAACACATTGCCCAAAGACTTTTTTGTAAGATAAAAATTGATGAAGCCAGCACCGGCTACTTCCATTTTTTCGATAACGCCGGTTGCGGCAGCCGCTTTCTCAAAATATGGAACGAGCTCTTTGGCTACATCAGCGGGTTTCAGGCCCGCGGACTTGGAAAGTTTGAAAGCGACATTGGTTGCCAGGTCTCCATGGGCTGAGTCCTTCGTGACAACAAGATCGACTTGAAAAGGCGATGGCAGGGCAAAGCCTTTGGCTTCGGCAAAGTTTGCCGAGCCGGCCTGGATTAATTTAATCAGATTTTCATTCATAGACGGGGTGCGTCGCCCCAAAGACGTTCGAGGTTGTAAAACTCGCGGATTTCCTTGTAAAAGATATGCACAATAAGAGGGCCGTAGTCCAGCAGCACCCACTGTCCGCTTTCCATGCCTTCCCTGTGCCAGCACTTGACCTTGTGGGTGTCCATGACATCCATGATATTCTGCGCAATGGCGCGAACATGGCGGTCGGAATTCCCGTGCATGACCAGGAAATAGTGTGAAAGACTGGTCAGCTTGCTGACGTCCATCAACGCGGTTTCTTCGGCCTGCTTGTCCTCTGCCGCTTCACGCGCCAGGAGTGCGATTTTTTTTGCGTGCAACTGATCTAAGTCCTTTACTCGTTAGGATTTTTGGAAGCCGTATTATAGTGGGCCTGATTAATTTCAGGAAGAAGGATTTTTCCGTCGCGCAGGTTGACGGCACGGCTCAAATCCTCGTCCTGGAAGACCTTGTCCAGCCCCTGAGCCATCTTCAGCACATAGGGAAGCACAGCCCCAGACAACATCTGGGAAGCGGCACGCCCGCAAAGCGACGGCATATTGGCCACGCAGAAGCGCAGGTTACCGTTTGAGTCGCGGAATACCGGGTCATGGTAGGTTGTCGGCCTGCTTTCCGGAAAATTTCCACCCTGATCAATCGAAATATCCATGATGACCTTGCGTTTCAGGCGGCTGATTTTTTCAAG
>CAZKMJ010000189.1:564-3743 GCA_964553835.1 uncultured bacterium | reverse complement strand
AGCTTTTCCGGCGTTAAAACCCGCAAAGCCCGCATACCTCGCACATGAACGCTTCCGATAAAAACATCCGCGTCATTCAAAACTTCATCAGTATTTTCAGAAGGGTCGAAAACTTTTGTGGTCCATTGCCTCAGCTGGTTGCGTTTTTCAGGGCTTTTTTCGATAACAGAAACAGAAGCACCCAGCTTTAAAGAGGCGTGCAGGGCGGCCTGACCCGCCACTCCTCCACCCCAGATCACAACATTGCCAGGCGATGCCAAACCATGGAAATCCGGGAACTGGGCCGCTATTTCTTCTAGTGAATAAAGAGCGTTTTGCTCGTCCGGATTCTTCCGGTAAAAAGCCGCGTAAGCCGCAGCAAGGCCTCCGGCGATTTCACTCATTGGCGCTAATAGAGGGAGCCTCCCGCCGCTTTCCAGTGTTTCAAAACCAATTGCCGTTATTTTTTTGTCCTGAAGAACCTTGATCAGGCCGCAATTATCCGGCGACGCAAGATGGAGATAGCCGAAAAGCATTTGCCCGGGCTTCAGACACTCAAATTCAGCGGCCTGCGGTTCCTTGACTTTCAGCACCACGTCCGCGCCGGCATAAACTTTTTTTGCCGAATCCAGAACAACTCCTCCGGCCTTTTCATAATCAGAATCCGTGAAACCCGAGGCCCTTCCCGCGGAAGACTCCACCAGAACACGCGCACCCTTCTGGGTCAGCGCCTGCACACACGAAGGCGTCAGGCCCACGCGCTTTTCAAGGGGTTTTATTTCTTTGGGGATTCCGAAAACCGTCATCAGTCAATAAAACGGTTCGTGATAGGCATGCGGCGGCCGAACCAGGCTTTTTCGGTCACTCGCAAAATGGGAGGGGTCTGGCGCCTTTTGTATTCGTTGCGGTCAACTTTGCGGATGATTTCCGCGATCTTGTCTCTGGATATCTTTCTGACCCGCTTGGCGATTTCGCCCACCCCGCGGTTTTTTTCGATGTAATGGTAGAGCACCTCATCCAAAACCTCATATGGCGGAAGTGAATCCTGATCTTTCTGGTTGGGCCTGAGTTCCGCGGAAGGCGCCTTGCTGAGAATTTTGGGAGGAATGACTTTTGAAATTGTGTTGCGGTATTCACACAACCGGTAGACATCAGTTTTATAAACATCCCCAATCACAGCCAACCCGCCCGCCATGTCACCGTATAAAGTGCAGTAGCCCATGGCAAGCTCAGACTTGTTGCCTGTAGTCAAAAGCAGCCGGTTTTCATCGTTGGAAATAAACATCAGCTTGAGGCCGCGCAAGCGAGCCTGCAGATTTTCCATTGCAAGGTTGATTTCCTTGTAGGAACCATGCAATCCATTGCTTTTCCGCTGCTCCTGATAGCGCTCCATAAATTCGTCATAATCTTCTTCGATGGAATGAGCGCGAAACGCGATACCAAGCCTTTGCGCCAGGTCTTCGGAGTCCTGCCAGCTGCCGCTGGAAGAGTGCGGGCCTGGCATGGTCACGCCCGTGACCGCGGATTTACCCAACGCGTCAACGGCAAGCGCAGCGACCAGCGCGGAATCAATACCGCCCGAAAGACCGATTACAACCTTGTCGAAATTATTTTTGCGGCAATAATCCTGAATGCCAAGCACCAGCGCCTTGTAGATCTCTTCCGGCGTGTCGCTGTAGGAAGCCTGCGGCACTTCATGCGAAGTAGTCTTGGGATCCCAATCAAAAAAGTAAAGCCCTTCCTGAAAAGCGGGTGCCCGGAAAAGAACGCGGCCCTGCGCATTGGTGAAAAAGCTGCGCCCGTCAAAAATCAGGTCGTCCTGCCCCCCCACCTGGTTGAGGTAAAGAATGGGAATTTTATGTTTCTGCACATGGCGCTTTACAAGCTTGTCCCGGACCTCGGAAACACCGCGGTAATAGGGTGAAGCGGAAATACTGACGATGAAGTCCGGCTTTTTGCGCGCAAGTTCCGCGATAGGTTTTTGCTCGTACAGCTCATCCCAAAGGTCTTCGCAGATCAACGGGCCGGCGCTGAAATTTTTAGTTTTAACGACTTCGCTTTTGGCGCCTGGTTCGAAGAAAATCTGTTCCAAAAAAACATCATAGGTTGGAAGCAGGCGTTTGGCAGGCCTGGCGATGATCTTGCCGCCGGAAATCCACGCCATGGAATTGAAGCCGCGCGTGCCCGGCTTGCCCTTATCAATAAAACCCAGGGCCGTCGTGACTTTGAATTTACGTGTAGCATCCGCGATTTTCCGCAGCTGGTCCTGGCCCTGCTTCACGAACTGTTCGCGTGTAGCCAGATCCCAGACGGGATAGCCGCAAAGCGCCAATTCCGGAAAGACAATGAGGTCGGCGGACTTATGCTCCGCCTGACGTATCCAATCCAGGATTTTTGCCGTATTGGCAGGATAATCGCCCACAGTGGGGTTCATCTGGGCAATGGCAAAACGTATTTTTTTCATGTGCAGCTATTATACAAAATTGGCAGGTTTTGGGAAATGCCTTCGCAGTACGCGGCTTTCCTTAGCCGCGACTGCGAGGTATTTGCATAGGGATGCAAATGGACCTGAGGAGGATCGAACTCCTGACCTCTACAATGCGAATGTAGCGCTCTCCCAGCTGAGCTACAGGCCCGTAAAACATTTCAAACAAGAACAATGTACTCCGGCGAAAAAAACCTCTTTGCCCACGAATCTTGGCCGCAGTCCTTCAGGACAGGCCCGTAAAACATTTTATGAGGCTTGAAGAAGGGGCATTATAATGCGGGGCGGGGCGAATTGCAAATCAGCCGTAAATATTCACGCAGCTGGCCGTAGGCCTGGTCCTGATCTTTCTCGTGGAAAAGTTCATGATAGAAATCCGGAAAAAGGCGGAACTTTTTGTCCGGCACCTGCAGCTTTTCAAAAAACTCTTCTGCCCTTTTCCCGTCCACCACCTTCTCAAGACCCGCCAGCAGCATATAAACCGGGAACGGGAATTCAAACCTTGGTATCTCCCCAATAGCACGGCCGCGAGAAATCATTTCATGCACCAGCCGCACTGAAATTCTCCGCTTGATCAGCGGGTCTTTGCGGTACAGCTCCATTTCTTCACTGCTGTGTGTAAGATGCGGCGGATAAACAGGATTTCGGTATATCATGAAGGGACAGAGCATGTTCAGAAAATTGTTGAGCATGATCAGCGAAGCAGGCAGCCCAA
>CAZKMJ010000189.1:0-554 GCA_964553835.1 uncultured bacterium | reverse complement strand
ACAGGGTGAAGACAGAACCATGCCGCGGAGCTTTTCCTTATTTTTAAGCGCCCAGTGGACCGCGACCAAAGCGCCCAAACTGTTGCCGTGCAGGATAATTTTTTCCCTCACCCCGAAATGCTCTTCGAGAAATGCAAGAAAAGCGCTCATGTCGTCCACATAATCGTTTAATGAATCGACACATACATCGCGTCCTTCAGATCGTCCCTGACCGCGATAATCGAAGACGGCGTAGGAATTTTTTTCCTCCTCCATGACCTTCTGAAATTTTTCATACCGGCCCGCATGCTCACCGTGGCCATGCAAAGTAACGCAGACAGCCCTGGCATTTTCGACTGGATAATAACGGTAATAGAGGCGGTACGGACCACTCTGGAAGAAATCCCCGCTCATACTGGTTGACCGGAACCCTGGCGGTACATAGCCTCGATGAGGTCAGCGAATTTTTCTGTCACAACCTTGCGCTTGACCTTCATCGTAGGTGTCAGTTCTCCGTTCTTGACGGTCAGCTCTTCGGGAAGGAAGGTGAAATATTTGATCTGTTCGTAGGAGGC
>CAZKMJ010000188.1:0-4821 GCA_964553835.1 uncultured bacterium | reverse complement strand
AGCACACGCGCAAAAGGAGCGTGATAAGAGCTTGGCTGTGGTGAAAGAAGGATTTATGCCGCGGCTTGGAGCAGCCACCATTGATGGAAAAGGCGAAACCGTGATCGGTATGGCACAAATGTTAATCGGCGAAAATTCCCGCGTGGTTGCCAAGCGGGTTGATGAAAAGATAAAGGAAATCCAGAAAACCATGCCGCCCGGCGTTAAAATTCATACCTTTTATGATCGGACTACGCTTGTAGAGAAAACACTTCACACCGTCCGGACAAATCTCATCGAAGGCGGAATGCTTGTTATTGCCGTCCTTTTTATCCTGCTTGGGAATCTTCGCGCAGGTATTCTGGTTGCCCTTGTCATTCCTCTTTCCATGCTCTTTGCTTTTACCGGAATGTTTGCCGGAAAAATGTCCGGTAATTTAATGAGCCTCGGAGCCATTGATTTTGGTTTGATTGTCGATGGCGCAGTTATCATTGTTGAAAACTGCATCCGCAGGCTTTCCGAAGCCAAGCGCAAATTGAACCGGACAATGACAACCGCCGAGCGTGAAGCGGTTATTCTCGAAGCTTCCTCCGAAGTTAGGAAAGCCACCATTTTTGGCGAGCTTATCATTATGATCGTTTATCTACCTATCCTGACTTTGCAGGGCGTTGAAGGAAAAATGTTCCGGCCTATGGCCATGACTGTCATTCTTGCATTGATCGGAGCTATGGTTTTAACACTTACCGTTATTCCGGCTTTTGCCGCCTTCTTTCTCGGAAACAAACAGGAAGAAAAAGAAGCGCCTTTCGTTTACAAACTGAAACTGTTTTATGAAAAGCGGCTTGATTGGGCTTTAAATCACGGCAAGCGCGTTTTAACTTTTTCAGGGTTGATCTTTGCGGGAAGTCTTTGTCTTTTCCCTTTGCTTGGAGGGGAGTTCATGCCTGCGCTGGATGAAGGGGATATAGCGCTTCAGGCATGGCGGCTGCCGAGCATTTCCGTAAAAAGCTCGGTGGACTCTACCCTTCAAATTGAGAAGGTTTTAAAACGCTTTCCGGAAGTTTTGACGGTTGTATCCAGGACCGGAAGCCCGGAAATTGCTACTGACGTCATGGGCATAGAGTTGTCGGATATTTTCATTATCCTGCGCCCTAAAAAACATTGGAAAACCGCAAAGAATAAAGACGCGCTGATTGAAAAAATGAATGAGGCATTGCGGGAAGAAGCGCCGGGCGCTGGCTTGGGTTTCACTCAACCGATTGAAATGCGCTTTAATGAATTGATTGCCGGGGTTCGCTCGGACATTGCCGTTAAATTATTCGGCCCGGACTTGGAAATTCTCCATGACAAAGGCGAAGAAATTGCCAAAGCCATTTCTAAAGTCAGAGGGGCGCGAGATGTCAAAGCTGAACAGGTTGAAGGGTTGCCTACCTTGCGGATTATCCCAAACCGGAAAGAGCTTGCCCGTTACGGAATCAATATGAGCGATGTCCTGTCTACCGTTGAAACTATCCAGGCCGGGCATCCTGTCGGCGTTGTCTTTGAAGGGATTAAGCGCTTTCCCATCGTCGTAAAACTAAAATCTCAAGAATCCATGCCGACACTCAAGGAAATAAAAAATCTCCCGGTGTTTGGAGAAAAAGGCTCTCCCATTCCGCTTGCTCAATTAGCGGAAGTTTCTCTGGAATCAGGCCCGGCACAAATCAGCCGCGAGTTTGGCCAGCGAAGAATTGTCATTGAAGCCAATGTCCGGGGCCGGGATATTGAAGGCTTCGTGCAGGATGCTCAAAAGATGATTGAAACAAGCGTGAAACTTCCCAGCGGTTATTACATTGAATGGGGCGGCACGTTTCAGCAGTTGGAAAGCGCAAGGAAAAGGCTTTTAATCGTCGTTCCTACGGCGCTTTTAATTATATTTACGCTGCTTTATACCGCGCTTGGTTCGTCGCGCATAGCTTTGATGGTTTTTTCCGGCATTCCGCTGGCTGCTGTCGGCGGCATCCTGGCTTTATTGCTTCGCCGTATTCCTTTCAGTATTTCGGCGGGAGTTGGTTTCATCGCGCTTTTTGGAGTGGCAGTTTTAAACGGCCTTGTTATGATTAGCTTCATACAAAAACTTCGGCAAGATGGCTTGCCTACTCTTGAAGCGGTAAAGCAAGGTGCGTTGACCCGCTTCAGGCCGGTTTTAACTACCGCGCTTGTAGCAAGCCTGGGCTTTATTCCGATGGCCATTTCGCATGGCGCAGGCGCGGAAGTCCAGCGCCCTCTTGCAACGGTTGTGATCGGTGGGCTGATTTCTTCTACGCTTCTAACTTTAGTTGTTTTGCCTGTGCTTTACGCCTTATTTGAAAAGGAAAAGAAAAGTGCCTGATGAAAAAACCGCGCTGATAAAAAAAGCGCTGCTCATAAATTGGATTTTGATTGTTTACAACGTCATCGAAGCGGTTGCTTCAGTTGCTTTTGGAATGAGGGCGGAAAGCATTGCTTTGGTTGGCTTTGGCCTAGACAGCGTTATTGAAGTTTCATCCGCTGCAATCCTTGTATGGCGGCTTTCTCATAAAGGAACGCTTGAGGAAGAAGGGAAAAAAGAAAAGAAGGCGCTTTTTCTTGTCGGCGTTACTTTTTTTCTTCTTGCGGCATACGTTGGCTATGAATCCATTATGAAACTTTGGCAGGGAGAAAAGCCGCAGGCCAGCCTTGCCGGAGTCATCATTGCCACTCTTTCAATTTTGATTATGCCTTCTCTCGGTTTGGTTAAACGGAAAATAGCCCGGCAGATCGGAAGCAAGGCGCTTGAAGCCGATGCGATGGAAACAATTATTTGCTCTTACCTGTCAGGCGTTTTGCTTGTCGGCCTTGCGCTGAATTGGCTTTTTGGTTTGTGGTGGGCTGATCCTGCGGCTGGCCTTGTGATGATTTATTTCCTCGTTAAAGAAGGGCGCGAAGCTATTTCCGGGGAAGATTGTTGCGGCAATAAGTGCCATTGAGCTATACTACGCCGCCATACAGGCTGTTCTAAATTCGTCCAGCCAAGCCAGCCAATTAACATGTTACAGATAGCAGGCATGGGAGTGCTGGGAACTCGATGAAACCAGTACTCCGGATTCGAAAGGAGCGCTTGTTCTCAAACATGACTTAATGTCATGTTTGAAAGCGCGGGTGGCTACCGGAGCCTGAAAGGCGGAGGAGCCGAATCCTGGTCCCCCAGCCATTCAAATATGAAAAACAGCCGTCCCAGAAGAGTTTTTTTGATCGCCGCAATGTTGCTCCTGGCGGCCTTTGTCCTGGCGCTTTTCCATTTCCACGCGGGAGAGGACGACCATTGCCCCGTTTGCCGCCTGGTTGCACAGTTTAGCCTCCTGGTTGTTTTTGCCGTTGCCGCGCTGATCGTTCGCTTATCTGCGGGTGCCCGCTTTGCGGCGCCTGATTTTTCTTTCACCTCTCTTTTACTTCCTTCCACCCTTCAGGGCCGCGCACCCCCTTCTTTTTAAACTTTCGCTTTTTTATTTAAAGTTTAAATTTAAAAGGAGTGTGCTTTCATGCGAATTCTTTTCGCGTCTATTCTTTCTCTTGCAATTATTACCGGCTTTCAGCCGCAGGCTTTCGCTGTCAGTGAGGAAATGTTTGAAACCATCCACCGCAGCGTGATGGAGCTGCAGAAAACTGTTCAGGCCCTTCAGGTCACGGTGGATTCCCAGAATGAAGTCATCCGCCAGCAGGCCGTGCAGATTTCCGCGCTGCAGACCGAGCGGGGAATGACCGGAGCCGGGCCACAGGCGGCTTCATTGCCCGCAGGCGCGCCTGTTGTCGCCGGAATTTCAAAGGGATTCAACCCTGATATAGGTGTTACGGGAACAGTCCAGGCCAAGTCCACGCAAAATACTTCCGATGAGGAAGGCAATGACACCATTGCGCTCAAGGAGCTGGAGCTGAATTTCGCGCAGGTGGTGGACCCTTATTCGCGTTTGGACGCCATCATAGGTTTCAACGATAATCTGGAGAGCCAGAACGTGGACATTGAAGAGGCCTACTATACACGTTGGGGCCTGCCGCTTGGTTTTACCGCTCAAATCGGTAAATATCGTTCCAAAATCGGCAAGCAGAACCTCCAGCATCTTCACCAGTTGGATAACACGGACTACGCACTGGTCATCCGTGATTTTTTTGGCGAAGAGGGGTTGGCTTCATCGGGGCTCCGCCTGCAGAACAATATTCCCAACCCTCTGGACATTCCGCTTGAGATCACGGGCGAAGTCCTGCGGGGAAACAACGGGAACAGTTTTTCAGGGATTTCCCGCCGCCCGATTTTCAACACCCACCTGAAGAGCTTTTTTCAGACTTCCGAAGCGACAGACCTTGAACTGGGATGGACCACGCTTTTCGGTGATGAAAATACGCCGCGCATTGTGGGTATCGCCGACGATAATGGGAATCTGGTCGATACATCTGTTACCAACTCCCAAGGCTCCGGCCGTTATGGTGTCAAGGTTTTCGGCGCGGATGCCACATTTAACTGGCACCTGCCGGAAGGTAAAAAAATAAAATGGCAGAATGAAGTGTACTTCCAGAAACGCGGCAATCTGGTCCACGTGAATGACGACCCGTGGGGCTTTTATTCGCTGGTTGATTACCGCTTTTCTCCACGGTTCAGCGCCGGTGTCCGGTTTGATTATCTGGAGCCGCTGGACATTGTGGGCCAGCATAACCAGACCACGGGGATCTCGCCGTACATCACATTCTGGCAGAGTGAATTCGCGGACCTTAAGCTTCAGTATACCCATCTTCAGCCAGCTGGCGTGGACCAGAAAGAAGACCACATGGTCACCATCCAGGTGGATTTCC
>CAZKMJ010000187.1:0-4838 GCA_964553835.1 uncultured bacterium | reverse complement strand
GCGAAAGCTGAATTACCCGCCGCGCCTCCTCCTGAACGCAAAGGACCTTACACCGCGGAACAGGTCAAGCAGATCTGGGGCGATAAGGAACCACTCAGCCTTGACAAGATGACCATTGACGAATTCCTCAAGGCGGAACCCTTGCTGACCCGCGACCAGCTTTATTACCTTCTTGAAATGAACCCGGATATGAAAAAACTGCGGGAAGTCACCGCTGTCCGGCGCGCGCAGGTGGTACATTCCAAGATCGATGACCTGAAAACCGACTACCAGAAAAAAGAATTTGAAGCGCTCAAGCCGGCCATCGACAAGTTTATTTCCGAGCTTGGCCTGCCCGCCAACGATCCTGGCTATTTTACGGCGCTCGACTGGTACACTCATTTCTTCTCAAATTATTTCCGCGCCAACCAGATGACGGGGCCGCAGGCTGTTGCCTTTATGGAAGAGCTTGCGGACGAAATCAACCGCCGTATTATTTTTTACCAGCAGTTTGACATCGACAAGCTGATTCCAACATCCGGTGTGCACCGGGGTCTTCCGCCTGTACTTCCGTACCGCGCGTACACGGTCGCGGGTTTCATGCGCGCCCCGCAGGCGAGCATTGGTCAGCCTAATCTGTGGCGCGTTCACCAAAAAGTTTTCACCAAGCTCAAGCTGCCTCTTGAATATCTGATCGGATCCGCAATCGAGCATGTCAACTTCGTGGAAATCGCGGGCGGCCAAACGAAGCGGGTCATGGCCACAAACGCATGGCCGTCCTATCGCCGCAGCATTAGCGGCTGGCTGGAAACACGCGAAGCTGCTGAATTCCACAGGCTTCAGCTGATTGCCAAGTACGGAATCGATGCCCGCAAGCACCTTGATGAGTACACTCCTTTTGTCTACCGTCAGAAAGCTGATAAGGAAGCTGATTTTGATTACGCATGGAAGGTCCTGCATGACCCGAGAATGGGGAATTACCGCGGAAGCCCGATGGTCCTGGTTCCCAGCCGTTTCAGTGGTGCCGCGCAGGGAGTTCTTTCGGTCCGCAAAGATTTCTCCGGCTATGTGCGTGAATCTTTTCCGAAGGAAATGTACTGGCCTGTTGTAATTTTCCCGCCTCAGGTTGAACCTGCCTGGGTCAATCCAAATACTTTTGATGCGCGTAATCCTGCACCGATTCCGCCGATGCTCGGCACTCCTCCTCCTCCTCTTGCCACTCAGCCGGCCATGCCGCTGGGCAACAGTGAACAGGCCTACACAGAATACCGACTGAACCAGATCAGCGCTGACATGTCCAGCCTTTCGCGCGCGCTTTTTGACGTCAACCAGAAGCTGGACATCGCGCTCTATGTCAACGCGCTTGCTCATCGTGACGCTTTCCGTGACCGCGAAGATATCCGCCGCAGCATGTACAACATGCAAAAGGGGATTGAAAAACGTTTCTTCCTGATTGAAGTTCCGGACATGAATACCAACATCATCGGCGACAACTTTGTCATGTTCTTCATGACCCACCCGGAATTCTGGCCCCAGGACGGAATTTTTGACGGCGCCAAAATGAAGCAGTTCGTGGCTCTTCACCAGGAAGTATGGAAATCCGGACGCATGCGGGCGCTTTATGAAAAGGAATACGGCAAGCCCCTGATGGACCTTTTGGACCTGACTTTCGGCCGGCTGGAAGATTTCATCAAACTTGATGCTACGGGAAAATTCACCAAGGGCGACCGGTTTGTAGACGAACTGGTCCTGAACCTGACTACGCCTGATCCTGTCACGGGCCGCACGCAGTTCAGCTACCTTCCGCTTGAAATCCAGTCAGCGCTTGAATATCCGTTCTCCAAAGTGCTTGAACAGGTTCGCGTACAGCAGGCTGCCGGCGCCAAGATCGATGACATTCTGACCAAAAATAAATTGACCATCATCGAAGTCAAGCAGGTCCGCGACCTGGACAAGAGGAAAAAAGAGATCGCCCGCATGCAGGGCATCATTCAGACCTGGCGCGCGGACGCGGCCGCTTACCTGAAACGCTACGGCACTCCGCATCCTTTCCATGAAAAGAACGCGAATGAAGAGGCTGGAAAGCTTGAGGTTGAACAGAAAGAGTACTCTGCAAAAGTCAAAGAATGGACCAAAGGCGATTGGGAAACTTACCTGCCCGTTTCCGCGGAGATTGCCGAAGAAGAGCGGAAAATCGACATCGCTGAACGCTGGCTGGCAGGTGAGTACCGCCTGTCCGCTTACATGGGGCTGATGCAGACGGTCATGAACTTCTAT
Source organism: uncultured bacterium (assembly GCA_964553835.1). Classification (GTDB taxonomy): domain Bacteria; phylum Omnitrophota; class Omnitrophia; order Omnitrophales; family Aquincolibacteriaceae; genus CAYLPP01. The sequence goes on along the minus strand of CAZKMJ010000187.1, from coordinate 2,582 downwards.
GTGAATACCACCAGCGTCAAGATTGCTGATGCTCAGCGTGAAGGCGCCGGAACTGCGGAGGAAATCGGTGACCGCCTTGCTCTTGAAGAACTGCTGACCAGGCCGACAAACCCTACGGATCCAAAGTCACCTTCAATCATTGAAAAGTTCTACGGTTACGCGCCGGGCACTTTCAATAAGAATAATCCCAATGACGGAGGCCGCCTGACCGCGCTGCTCGAAGACATGCGCATCCGCGGCATTTCGCCCAAGGCCTGGCTGGCTATTATTACCCAGGCCATGCGTCCGGAGACAAAAGCTGAAGCTGTCCAGATCTTCAACTTGCTGACGCAGGAGGATATAAAAGAGTTTAATCTGACCAATGAAGATGTCGGCGCCGTACACACGGCATTCCTTATCTGGTGGACGGGCGAACGAAGGAACCAGGAAAATTATGACCGCTGGAAGACCCTGCTCAGCGACACGGGCCGCCACGCCACACTTGTTGAATTCGGCAGCCGGACGCGCGCCGCGCTCCAGCGCCTCAGCAAAGTTGAGAATCCCGCGGGCCCGTTCAAAGACCTCAAAGGCATCCGCGGCGATGATACACGCATGGGCTATGTCATTCCGCAAGGCTATACTTTCCTTAAGTCTCTTGATGATGAAGTCCTGGAACCGAAACGCGCTGAAGAGCTGCGCAATGACTCCGCCAAACGGGAAGCCTGGATCAAGGAACGCTTTGACGTATGGGCAAAAGAAAAACGTTCTTCAGTCGAAAAGCTTGAGAATCTGCCGCGTAACGAATTCCGAGCTGAACCCGTTACGTACTCGGAACTGCTCCAGATCTGGGGAGCTCAGAAGTTTACCGCGCCTTCACGTTCCGAAGCCCGTGCTCTCCAGGATCAGCTGGGCAAACTGAAAATCCGTCCAGTCAAGGCCGCTACTCCCGAAGAATGGGTCACGGACCGTGTGCCGTTCTGGGTACGCCGCATCAGCCTGCAGATGGACATTGACGCCCTGGAACGTTATTTCAAAGGTGTAGAAGTCACGTGGAAAGATGAAGCCGGAAATGAACAGACCTCCCGCGATTACGGGGATATGGAGACCGTGGGACGCCTTGTGGAATCTTATCTTGGTGAAAAAGTCCGCAATGATTCGCCGCGCGTCGAAGCCCTGATTGAAAAACTCAAGATTGAGCTGGTTGAAGCTGTTGCGACAGAACGCTTGCGCACCAGCACGGAACTGCAGCAGCATGAAGAGCGCGCGAATGTCAACCGCGCCATGGAATTTCTGGCTCATTATTGGGCTCCGAATGAATACAAGCGCCGTCAAACTGAAATCGCGATCAAGCAGTTGACCCGTGCGGCCCAGAATGTAACGGTCACAGAAGCTGAGCTTAATGAAATCGCTGCTCGGATTGCCGAAAAAACCGGCGAAAGACCGGATATGGCCAAGCTGCGTGTAGACCTGAAGAAAAACAAGAGAGCAGCTTATGCTGAACTCAAGCAGAAATTCGTGGACGATTACAACGCCGCCACAGCCTATCGCAATGAACTGAAACGCTTCATGAAAGAGATGGAGATCGCAACGGTTCTGAGCGAAGCTGAAATCGACGGTATTACGGACGGCTTGATTGAACAGGCCAAGGTTTACGCGGCTGAAATGGAAAAGGAAGCCGCGCGGAGAGCTGTGGAAGAAGCAGAAACTGAAGCCGCGAGAGCAGCCAGAGCCGCACTTCCGTTTGTTAAGCCAGCCGAAGTTGAAGTAGCCAAAAAAGCTGAACCGGCGGCTAAAAAAGGTTTAAGCAGCTGGCACATTGGAGCCATGGCGGCGGGGCTGCTGCTTGCCGTTGGGCTTGGCGCTCTTGGTCAGCCCGCGACCGCGCCTGCTCCGCAGGGGAAGAAAGATGACGCCGCGCAGCCTAAACAGGCCGATGTGCGTATTGCCGCCGCTATGTACCGTGAAAAAACCATTGGTGAGATGGTCAAGATGTATGACAGCGGCAAGGGCGTGGACACGGTCACGGGTTTCCCGTATGACATGGTCGATCCTTCCGCCGCCGGTCCCTGGCAGACCACCCAGCCCACGGCCATCGGCCAGTACGCGGAATTCCTTGCCCATATTATTAAAGGAGATGTGCCGGGAAAAACGACGCAGGCAGACAAAGACAAAGCCAAGGCGGAACTTATCAAGATATTGAAAAGCCTTCGCGAGGCCCAGGACAAGCATGGCCGTAACGGTTTGATTCCATGGCTGAAAATTGACGGCAGGACGCGCGCCGACCGTGATGAAATCGCGTCCGTGGACAATTTCAACCTGTCTGCAAGCTTGATGGAAGCGCTTGGCTCCCTGAAACTCGCAGGTGGTTTCCCGGAAGCGGACAAGCTTATCAAGGTATTCCTGGCCAAGCAGCTGCCCGGTTATGAAGTAATGTATGATCCCCGCAAAGGAATGTTATACGGCTCGATCATCCGCTCGAATGGCGGACCCGGCACCTACTGGATCGACCGTTTCTTCGCGGAACACCGCGTCAAGACGGCTGCGGTCGTGGCTTATTTCCAGAAATTGCGCCAGCAGCAGGGCGGCCCCGCGGTCATCACCAA
>CAZKMJ010000186.1:0-4878 GCA_964553835.1 uncultured bacterium | reverse complement strand
ATGGATAAAGAGGGGCGCTTTCGTGAAATCCCTGCTTCTCCCGTGATGCAGGCGCGCATGCTTCTACCCGGAACTGTGCTTTGGGTTTTCGAAGACAATATGCAGGACACTGCTGTCTCTGAAACCGATGTGCATGCGGAAATAGAAGGTGAAGATTATACCGGCGTCCTGGTCAATACCCATTTGAAATTAAAACGCGGCGTGGCGCCTGGCGTAAAGTTTGGTTTAGGTGAAGAAGTTGGCGATGTTGTGCCCTCTAAAATGGATGGATCTATCACCGCCAAACACTGGCACGCGGGTTTTGGTCTGATCAAGACAAAGGTGCTGACCGGATTAAGAAGCAAAAAAATGGATTACCCCGCTTGGAACAAACTCGCAATCGAAGGCCATGTCCGTTATCTGGACATGCTCCGGGTGATTTCGCCGAAAGACCGCGTTGAACTTTTTCTGGAAGGGGACAGGGCGAAGCCGGGGATTGAAAGCCTGCTGATCGCTTCGTCGAACGCCGATCTGCGCCGCCGATTGCGTGAAATGGTAGGGCCGAATTTCCCGGGTATCATCGTTCACTCACCCAAAGAAGAAAATCTTCCGCGCTATTTTGAAAAATACGGCAAAAGCATGATTGTGCTGGCGGGTCCTGACATGAAAGGAAAAATTCCCGCGTCCATCAGCTCCGATTCTGTGCTCGAAGCTGGCAGGGATGAAATCGATAGCGGCATACTTTTGGAAAAAATCCGGAAGATCAATAACTCCCTTTTGCGCTCGGAGTCCCGTTCCCTGGGAAATGACGAACAGGACCCGACTACATTTCTTAATAAAACGATCCGGATCAAACAGGGTGATGAAATTCTCATTTTCAAAATTGAAGAGTTCGCGGGTGCCGGCGGCTATTCCTGGGTGTTCAGGGCTGTTCAGGATGGAAAACCTTCCGTTGAGGCTGCGATCAAAGTTTTCAAGGGAGGGCCGGAGGCACTTGCGAGCGCTGAAGCGGAATTCAGGAATCTCCGGGAAGCGCGGAGCAGGAACAAAATCAATGTTAGCCGGCTTTATGGTATGGGAAGCATGCGGGGGCGGGACGGAATTTCCTGGCCGGTTATTGTCATGGAATTTCACAACGGTGAAAGCCTGGAAGAGTGGAGGCGGCGCGTCGATCCCCAGCAAGCTGTCAACAAGGCCGTGGAAATCACGCGGGCCGTGTCAACGCTGCATCCTTCCCTGGTGCACCGGGACCTGAAGCCTAAAAATATTTTTATTACACCAGGTGCGGTCAGACTGCTTGATTTTGGAGTTGCGCGGTTTGGAGAGGGGCTTAGCAAACCTTCGCGGCAGGTCTATGGGACGCCCTATTACACCGCGCCCGAACTGCTGCTGCCTGACGCTGTTCTGACTCCGCGCGTGGACGTTTACAGTCTGGGTATTACCCTTTACCGGCTTGCGACCGGGCAAAACCTTTTCGAGGACATCGACCGCAAAAAATTTTCCTCAGAGCGTGATTATTTTGACGCAGTCTATAAACAGCGCCAACATCCGCCAGATGCCGCGGAAATAAGGCAAAAGTTTAAAAAAGCAGGCGCTGATGTAGATGCTGCCTGGGGCAGGGCGGCTGGGGTCATCGCCAAGGCAATACGCTTCGAACCGGAATGGCGCTTTGAAGACGCGGGAGAAATGGACCGTGAGCTCAGGGCCGCGCTTGGCATCCGCTCTGAAGTGCGGGGGAAGGAACAGTTTCTCGACCACGAATTTGATTTGGCAGGTCATCGATACCGGATCCTGCAATATATCGCCGGCGGGCAGACGGGGTCGGTTTATGAAGCTGCACGGCTCGATGGAAGTGGTAAACGCGCAGCGGTTAAAATTTTCCAGCTGGGATCAAGCACAGAAGTTGTTGAGCGCGAAGTCAGGAACATGCAAAAGCTTCATGATGGCGCACCCGAGAATTCTCTGGAGGTTTTCGGGATGGTCATGCTGGAACGTTTTATGGGTGAATTTCAGCCGGCCATTGTTATGGAGGTGGATTTTGAAGAAACGCTAGAGGATTGGAGGAAAGGAAAAAATCCCGTTCAGACATCAATGCATGTGATTCCGGTCTTGCGGGCCGCGGCTGCTATGCATGCCGCAGGAGTCATTCATCTTGACCTGCGTCCCGGGAACTGGCTGGCTTCATGGAACCTGCCGGAGCCTGCTGTAAAAATTATCGATATGACCCTCGGCATGTTCAAGGGTGATGGTGATTATGGGCAAGAAATCCGCTTTCGCTATTTCACTACACCGCTTTATGCCGGCCCGGAGCTCTGGATGGCCGGCCGCGGTCATTTTAATCCAACCTGCGATGTTTACAGCCTGGGGGTCCTCCTTTTCTGGCTGGCCACCGGGAAATATCCGTTCAATGACAAGGACGTTGAAATCCTCAGAAACCAAAAATTGAATTCGGAAGTTTCAGTCAAGCAGATCCAGGAGTTATTGAAGGAATCGCACGCGGATAACTGGCTGCCTCTCGCGCCTGTGATTTACAAAGCTATGAGAATGAACCAGCGCAAGCGTTACAGGGACGCCGGTGAAATGCTTAAGGACGCGGAGCGCATTCTAAACGCCATTCCTTTTGCCAAGCTGGTGCATTTAAAAGAATTGCCGATCCCGTCTTCTGCCATTGAGAAATCAGACGTAGGACCAAATTCAGCGCCGGCCCCGCGTTCCGAAGTCCGCAAAATAGAAATCCGGAAAATTGACAGCTGGAAGGAGGTGGCCCAAATAGCGTCGGCGCATCTTGCCGAAGATCCGCGTTCCAATCGCATTGCCGTGATGATGGATGAGGGCGGAGAAAAAATTTTTTCCGAGCCTGAATATGGCTACAAAGTCCCTTCCGTTGTTCAGGAAGCAGAAAAACTTGCGGTCAATAATACCAACGGGCCTTATATCGTCACTTTGAATGGCACGGGGGTCCTCCGTATCCAGTCTGAACACCCGATTGTCATATTCAACCTCGGAAAATTTTATGAAGAGACTTTGCCGGAGCTTCCACTGGGTAAAAGGACGGTTGCCGCGGCCATTCGCGCGAAAGAAAAAGAAAGCCAGTTTCGAGATGCTGTTGTCGCGCGTTACAAAGCCAATTACGGAAAGCTTGAGCCGACAGCAAGAGATCTTAATGTCGGCCGCAGGACGCTTTTTGGATTAACCGAGGAATTTAAAATTGATTTACAGCAGATCAATCTTGAAAAAGGAGATCTGCTTAAAAGGCTGAGAATGAGCAGGAAAGAAGCGGTGGATTACCTGAACGGGGCAGGCTGGGACCTGAGCTCATTTCAGAAAAAGTTTTTTGGAAAATTTTCTTATACCATCGTTGAATTGATTGACGGCCTGGGCATAGAAGAAGACCTCAAAAAAGCCGTCCAGGCCCTTTACAAAGCTAATGGCGGACAATCGGGGCGCGTTGAGAAAAGCATGGGGATCAATACCGTCTCTTTTTCCAGGATGATCAAGCACTATAAGATTGAGCTGGAAGAAAACCCGGAGCTTGAAGATGGTTTCCTGCTGGGTCAGTTGAATATGACGCACGTGGAGATCATGAAAAAAGTCAAACGGCTTAAATGGTCTATGCCCGCCCTTTTGAAAAAGTTTTCTGGAAAAGAAAACAGCCTTCCTGAACTTTCCTACGTGGAGTTGATCAAAGGGCTGGGCATACGCGCTGATTTCATCGCGAAGTACAAGGCGCTGAAGAAAGAACACAGGGGCGACGCGGTCAAGATCGGCCGGGGTTTCAAGCTTAAACAGAGACGGCTGGCGCCTCTGGTTTTGGAATTCATTCCTGAGGAACGCCCTTTGGAAACCCCCGCGCAGGTCCTGGCTTTCCTGGAAGAAAGCGGCTGGAACCTCCGGGCCTTGCAGAAGCGCATCCAAAGCGCCGGGGGCAAGGCAAGAAAAATTGAAAACGGTTACGCGACCCTTGAAAAATTCAAGCTGGTGAAACTTTTCCGTGAGAAATTTACAGAACGTTACCGTGCCAGCTACGGCAACCTGGGCTGGATACCGGGCACGTTCGGATACAAGGGTTTCACGGGCTATGGATTTGATGAGCTCATCGCTGAAACAGAAATAGAACCGGAAAAAATCAAGCTGCAGCCGGGTGATGCGTTGAAAGGGATGGGAAAAACAAGGGAGCAGGTCGCGGCTGTCTGGGCGTCTACCGCGGAAGGCGGGCTGGGATGGGACTTCGAAAAACTTAGAAAATATGCCATGCAGCATGCACATACTCCGGGGACCATATCCGCCGCTGATCTTTTAAAGGCGCTGGACCTGGAAAATGTTTTTGTTGAGGAATATAAAAGGGTCTATTCCAGGCTTTCCAGGAGCCAGCTTGAGCAGGCGAAATATTTCGGTTTCACCCAGGTTTCGACCCTTAGCAGGCTGCTTCAGGCGGTCAAAGTTGACCCGAAAGCCATGGAAACACCGGACAGTCTTCTGGAAAATTTGGGCGTAAAAAACCATGATGAGGCTGTGGCGCTTTTTGAAAAATATAACTGGCGGATCGGTGACGTTGGAAGAGCCTTTGCGGGCAAATTGCCGCATAATCTGAAAAATTCCGAACTGGTCCGCCGTGCGGGAGTCGCCAGGGAATACGAGGCATACATGGCTGCGCTTCACGCTCGCTTTGGCGGAAGTTTCCACCAGACTCAGAAGCAGGTGGGGCTCGCAGTGGGTGGTTCTCAGTTAATAGACACGCTGACAGAGCTTGGCATCAAGCTGCCGGAAGGTTTGCCAGAACCCGGATGGCTGCTATGGGTCCAGGGAGACGTTTCCACGCCTGAAAAAATGAACGCGGCGCGGACCGGAATTCTGGATTGGCTTGAGGCAAACGACTGGGACCTTATTGCTTTAAAAACA
>CAZKMJ010000185.1:0-4910 GCA_964553835.1 uncultured bacterium | reverse complement strand
AGATTTTCGGTCATGGTCAGGATGTTCGCGTCGGGAACGCCATGAGCAGTCGCGATTTCAAAGCCGCTGGACCACACGGCGTCAAAACCATGCGCCTCGATCAGCTTGGCGCCCAGAGCGTTGTGCGCGCCCATGACTTTAAGGATGGGCTTTTCTTGAAGGAGCTTGCGGAGTTTTTGGGCTTTGTTCACTGCTTTTCCCCTTTGGGATAATATTCTTCCTCGTCTTCAATCACGCGGCCAATGTTTTTCCTGCCAATCAAAGACATTTCCTGTTTCGCATCGCCGGTCAGGTGCTGACCGAAAGTGATGGCCAGGATGCGGCCCAGATTGTTCGGGTCAGGAGAATAAAACGCGTGAGGTACGAAACCGGGGATCAGCCAGGAATCGCCGGTGTGAAAAATCTCTTCACGCACTTCCCCTTCCCACTCCCACAGGTAGGCCACGGGGCCGCCATGAAGGACCTGGGTAAATTGATGGAAGAAGTGGCCGCGGTTCATGACGACGTCTTCTTTTTTGTTGAGGTGAAGCAGGAGTTCAACCGGTTTGAAATTCGGGAGAACAGAGCTCATGCAGCGGTCCCAGTAAGTGTACTGGAGGCGCCCGTCGCGTTTCTGTTCGACCTTGAAAGCTTCCTGATCGCGCAGGAATTTGCAGCCCCGGTCCAGATCGTCTTCATAAGGCAGCAAGTCGCGGACGCTTACGAATAAAGCTTTCGCGATTTTTTCAAGCTCTTCCCATGTTGGTTTGAAAAAACCTTTTTCCAGCTCCTTAAAGCGTTCAGCGTCGATCCCCGTGTGTTTGGCAACAGTGGCGACCGGATGCTTGACTTCATTGCGCCATGCATGGATCAAGTCCCCGTATTTTTTAAAGGGTGCGGCTTTAATTCCTGTGCTCATGGTCTGGCTCCTTCTCTTTTGGATGATTTTTTTGAGGGCGCGTTTTTTTCGAGCCACTCGACCACATTTTTAAAATCTTCGATGGTGTCGATTTCCTTCCACTTGCTCCCGATGATTTCGCAATGAATTGGAACACCCAGGTCCGCCATATCCTGCAGAAGGTCAGTCAGGTACGCAACGCGGAATTCCCTGGCCCGCTGGTAGGGCTTGCCGTCAAAAATTTTTTTCGCGCGATTGTAGTGCTCTTTGATCAGCTGGCAGCCGCGGGCTGTAAGTTTCATCATGCCGATGAACTCGCCGTGCACTTCCACTCCGGAAGCGCCGATTTTTCCAATTTTGATCACCCGGTTGTCGCTGTCAAAAATCACGTTCTCGGCTTCTTCAATCGGATGTTCTTTACGGCCTTCGTAATAGTCTTTCCAGTCAATGTCTACGCCGATTGCGATGTCCTTGTCGGAGCGCATCAGTTTCTTGACCACGCTCTCCTCATACCAGATATCGGAATAGGAAACCAGAACGTCCCCTTCCAGTTCTTCAGGCGCGGACATAAGAGAGCCTAGAATATTGTTGGTTTCAAATTCCTTGTTCCAGGCCGTGCGGATTTTTGGGAAATTGATTTTATCGCCCGCGTAGCCGCGCACCACCACGATGTCGGAGATGCCGCATTTGCGCAGTGTTTCAAGCTGGGTCTGCAGAAGTGTTTTGTCGCCAAAGCGGATGGCAAGGCACTTGGGCAGGTTTTCAGTCATGTGCTTCATGCGGGAACCTTTTCCCGCCGCAAGAATGATGGCTTTCATAAAACCCCGTTCAATATTTTTTTTGAGCGATAAAATCTGGTCGCGCCGGAAATTGTGCCTTGAAAGCGTCCTGACCAGGTCCAGCGCTTCCGGCCTGCTTCTGATAAAGTTCGACATGTCCGGCGGAAGCTGAAGGTTCTCTCCGGCGGCCGCGTCATAAAATGCTTCCACCGGGACTTCAAGCTCGCGGGCCAGTTTTTTTACAATTCCATTGGAAGGAATTCCCCGCTCACCCTTTTCAATTTCATTCAGATAAGACGGAGCAATGCTGACGCGTCTGGCCAGTTCGCGCTGGCTGACTCCGCTTTTCTTCCGGTGTTTCGTGAGAATGCTTCCAAAAGACTTCAATGTAACTCCCTCCGGGAGCAGGCAAAAAAGCTGCTCGCAGGCGTTCGCTAATTAGCGAACACTATTCTATAGAGAAAACAAGAGGTGTCAATGGTCTTTTTTGGGGTATTTCCCCTCTACGGAAGGGCTAAATCCTCTGGAAGATGGCGACCGGGCGGTTTTGCTCTTGCGCCTATACGCAAGTACCCTGTCTCATGAGCTGGAAGCTCATGCAGGCAGTTTTTGAAATACGGCGACTAATCGGTTTTGGCGGCCCAGGAGGGTGCCTACCCCCAGGACAGCCGAGGCGATGGCCTTGTCCACGGCCGGGAGGGCATATTTGGCCAGGTCGGTGCTGGTATGGAAATAACCTGACAGCCGGAACCCATTGTTCTGGAGCAGCGGGTTCAGGGTCTCCAGCTTGTAGTAGCAGACATGCTCAAGCAGGTAGATCTTTTCCAGGTTCCTTTTCATGCCCAGCTTATGAAAGAGGCAGGCAAGCCAGGTCAGGAAGCCCGCGTCGTTAGGCAGTGCCACAAGCACCACGCCATTGTCTTTCAAGTGGGTGCGGACTTTCTGAAAGGCGGCATTGGGGTCTGGCAGATGTTCAATCACGTCCCAGAATGCAATGGCGTCAAATTTTTCCTGCGAATTGAAGTCTTCCCATGATGACCGGGTCAGGCCCAGTCCGAATTTTTTTTTCGCTGTTTCCAGGTTTGAGGAGCTGGAGTCAATCCCCTGCACCTGCCAGCCGCGTTCTTTGGCGGCCGCTAGAAAAAGGCCGTTGCCGAAACCTACGTCCAGAATTTTTCCCTTGGGAATGGCTTTTTCAAGAATATCCAGACCCTTTTGAAAATCACGGAGTGTCCGCGATGGAGTTTTCAGGTCGCCGTAATCATAATAGCCTTCATGGAATTCATGCATGGACTTGAGTGTTTCTTCGGATTCATAAGCCTCTTTCATGGCTGTGGGGTCCAGGCAAGGGTCCAGATAACGCAGTGTGCATGAAGAACATTCATAGACATTAGAATCCGGAATCGCGAAGAGGTGCTTGCGGTTCGCGCAGCGGCAGGCAGGGCAAAGCGGGAGCTTCATGAGTTTTGGAGCTGTTTTCTGCATATCAGCCATTCAGGTTCCCGACCCAGTAACGGAACACCAGGAGGCTCCAGAGCTTGTAGGCGTGGTTCTGTTTTCCGCGCGCGTGCTCATCCAGCATGGCATCCACAGATGATTTTTTGATAATAGAATCAAACATGGGCAGCGGCGCGCTGAAAACTTTTTTCAGATCATCGCGCAGCGCGTGCCGGAACCAGTAAGGCACAGGCGAATGAAAGCCCGCTTTGGGCCTGTTAAGGATGCTTTCAGGAATCTTCCCCTTCAAAAGTTTTTTCATCAGATACTTCAGACGGTTCTTCCGGAATTTCAGGGAAGCGGGCAGCTTGGCCATGTATTCCACCAGCTGATGGTCCAGGAAAGGAACGCGGGCCTCAAGCCCATGGGCCATGGACATGGTGTCCACCTTGTAAAGATTGTTTCCGGCCAGCCAGACTTTCATGTCCGCGTACAGGCTTCGGTTAACGGGATCAATGGCCTGGGCCTTTTCGAAATATTCTCCGTAAATGGGATAAGCATCAAGCGACTGGATTTTGCGCAGGGCCTCATCCGTAAATAGCGCGCCTTTTTCATCATCGGAGTAAAACGTGCGCCACCAGTAATGCGCCTTATCGCTGTGAAAATCCCCTGCCTGGATAAATTTACGGGCCTTGTAGTCAAAGCTCAGTTTGTTAACTGATGCAGGCAGCGCGTGCACAAGTGGTTTGACCAGGTTTTCACGCACGGCGCTGGGTACACGGGAATAAATCCTGTGATAGCGGTCGGCGTGAAAAGTCGGATATCCGATAAAGATTTCATCGCCTCCATCGCCGGAAAGGCAGACTGTGACATGCTGCTTGGCCAGCTTTGAAACCATGTAAAGCGGAAGCGCCGCCTGGTCGCCAAGCAGATTGTCCGCGTGCCAGGCTATTTTTGAAAGATTCGGAAGTACGTTCGAAGGTCCGCATTTGATTTCATAATGGTCGGTACCGAAATATTTGGCTACAGTGCGGGCATGCGGCGTTTCATCGTAGGTTTCATGGTCAAAACCTACGGAAAATGTTTTGATCTGCCCGTGACGGTGCTCTTTCATAAGCCAGACAAGCGCGCTGGAATCCAGACCGCCGCTCAGGAAAGTGCCGATGGGAACGTCCGCGATCAAACGCCTCTCCATAGACTGGTGGAGAAGCCTTTCAATTTCCCGGATGGCCTCATCTTCTGAAACATCCAGCGATTCGCCAAGCGGTACGTCCCAGTACTGGCGAAGTTCGGCGCGTCCATCCTTGATTTTCATGGTATGCCCCGCGGGCAGCTGGTAAACCCCCTGCCATGGCGTCCATTCAGAAGGCAGATAGCCCACAGAAAAATAATGGCTGATGGCCTGCACATTCAAATCTCTTCTGACGGATGGATGCTCCAGTACCGCTTTGACTTCAGACCCGAACACAACACCTTCCGTGCTTTGATGATAGAAGAGCGGTTTAACGCCAAGCCGGTCGCGCGCGATAAAAACGGATTTGTCTTCGACGTTATGAATGGCGAAAGCGAACATGCCGATCAGCGAATTGACGCAATTCTCGCCTTCTTCAAGATACTGGTGCAGGATGACTTCTGTATCGGAATGGGTGTAGAATTTGTGCCCTTTTTTCTCAAGCGCAGCGCGCAGTTCGCGGTAGTTGTAAATTTCTCCATTAAAAACGATCCAGTATTTCTCTTTTCCGCAGTGAATAGGCTGATTTCCTGTTTCCAGGTCGATGACTTTCAGGCGGCGCATGGCAAGGCCTACAAAGGGGCTG
>CAZKMJ010000184.1:0-4938 GCA_964553835.1 uncultured bacterium | reverse complement strand
GAATACTCCAAGCACTCCAAGTACGGCTGCACCCATGGCCTGATCCTCGTCGGAGATGCCTACGCCTTCCTTGATCCTGTTTTCAGCAGCGGCGTGATGCTTGCCCTGAAAAGCGGCGTGCTGGCATCCTCAATCTGGGCATAAAAATTCGGATTGTTAGAAAACCGGATCGCGCCCGGAGGAATGGGCGCGTACCCGACCGTATCAAGGTCCACAACTTCCTGCCGCGTTGTGCCGTCCTGGTTACGGAGCGTGTAAGTCGCTACATTCCCGTTATAACTCACGCCGGTCGCGGCTCCGTCCAATTCGAGCTTTAAACCATTCCTCACGTCCATAATCACAGTTTTGTTGAAATGGTCCGCGTCGATCCCAACGGAAACCACCTGCCTTCCGACAGGAGTTGTGTAAGCGTCCTGCAATGTAAAAGCGCCGTTGCTATCGGACCCAAAGTTGATTGTTTGAAGATACTTCAGGTGATTGGCACCCGCTGCCGCGTCGTATACATTTACAAGAAATCCTCCAGTTTCAGTGCGGCGGCTTGCAATCACAAGCGGAGCATCTGCATCCACGCCAAGCCCGGAGCCCGGAATGATCTTCGAATAGATTTCCGCGTAGGATATATAGCGGACGGTATTTAAAGCAGGCACACTTTCAAGCTTCAGAACATATACAGCCGCGATTCCCGGTGGCATGCTGGAATCAGTCAGTTCAATTGAAGCAAGGGTGTTATCCGCGTTCATAGTAAGGGAGCGGAGCAGGCCGCTCAAAACTGAAGGCGAGGAAGCCGGATCGATGACGCGCCGGATGAAAACGTCCCCTCTTCCATTCGCCGTATTATTAACTCCAAAAATAACCACCGGGCCATTCGGCGTATTTTCCCCAGTCACATCGTAGCCGGGTAAAACCACCTGATGGGTCGATGGATTCTGGCTGACTTGCGTCAGGTCCTGGATATGGTTATTTCTCAAATCCTGGAGTCTCAGAACCTGAGTGGACGTTGTTGCGCCAGAAGGCGTGATATCTTCAATTTTAAAAGCGTAGTTGGGATTGGAAGCCGCGCGCGTCCAGCCCGACGGCACTGCCGGAGATGACTCAAAAGTCACATTAATGTGGCTGCCCGTAACATTATAACCTCCCCATCCAATACTTTCACTGGCGATGTCGCCAAGATCGATGCCTGTAAACAAACTGGTGGGAATGTAAAAAACCTGCTGCGCATCAACCACACCGGGAAGATTAATGCTGGCGGAATGGCCGCTCCGGTCCTTGACCGTCAAAATGTCAGGCTGCGGTACGCCGCCCTGGTAAGCGTTGTTATCACCCGCCAGAGCCACGATCTGATACTGCTGGCCCGTGAGACTGAAACTCGAAGGCGCGAACGTAAAAGTCACACCAGCGGAGTAAATAAAATTGCTGCCGAACTGCACGCTCACCGTGCCGCCATTGACCGTGTAGGAACCCGTTTGATTCGGCGAAGAGCTCACCATAATGTTCGAGGTCTGCGGAACATTGACCTCCGCCAGAGTTTCGAGAGTTGCCGGCCGGGTGAAAATGCCGTTGGTGAAACCGCTTTTAAAGGTCAGGTCGAGATTGCTGCCGGTCACGTTGTAGCCACCCCACCCGATACTCTCACTGACGATATTGCTCAGATCAATACCCGTAAACATACTGGTCGGAATATAAAATACCGAACCCTGCGCATCATACGCGGGCAGGTCAATGGAAACAGAACGTCCTCCCAAATCCCGCACTGTCAGCCGGCTCGGCTGGGCCTGGCCGTTTGAAATTGCGTGGTTCTCCCCCGCGACCGCAATCACCTGATATTCCTGGCCATTGAGGTTCAGAGGGTAATTATTTCCATAAGACAACGTAACACCCGCGGAAGAAATGAAATTGCCGCCAAACTGGATTGAATAAGTATTGCTGCTCGTTTGTTGGACGGTCCCGGTCTGGTTTGGTGAAGAACTCACGGTGACCGAAGCGGGTAATTTAGTGTTCACATCAGCCAGCGTCTGTTGCGTAATTTCCCTGGATAGAATCTCTGCCACTCTGGAAATCTGGTAGGTCCATATGCCGGCATTATCCTTGCGTAAGCCATTGTATTTCGCTTCCTCAAGGCCTTGCGCGGTAACAATCTCATAAACAATACGGAATGCCTGGCTGGCTGGAGTATTTTCGCCATTGATGTTCATGGATTTGATTTTAACGTCAGCGAGCCCAATATCGGGATACTTGTTTCTGATGTCTTCATAGCCCAGCACGATGAACGCAAGTTCGGGAGCTATGGGGTTGCCTGGATATCCAATATTAAGCGGATTACCCGCGCCGTCAAAAGTGATCACCGCGTTGACATAGCTCACGCTAAAAGGCGTAGTTAAACGGTAAAAAACTTCCACAGCCGGAAATCCGGCGTAAGAACTTTCGCGATAGATAAAAGCCTGTACCGAACCTGTACCAAAACCATGCGCGCCTTCGGCAAGCTTCCGCATTCTCTCAAGAGAAAGCGCGGTGATGTTCTGAAGATTACCTTCAATGATAATGTCCTTCCGGCTGCCGGTGGTAACATCGTAATATTCCGAAAGGCGGTTGCTGAACGAGACTTTTGCGACTTTGGAAGAACCCGGCACGAAAGCAACACCGGTAATATCACGCAAAGGCTGATTGACAGCGCTCTCAAGGGCAATTTGCCGGACCGCAGCGCCGGTCTGGACATCCACCACAAGAATAAAACTCTGCTGATCATCATATCCGGTGTGAAAAATCCGTGAAACCTGAGCCAGCACAATATGTTTCCCGTCCGGCGAAACATCCGGAACACCCTTGGCAAGAATTCCACTCCCCTGGATAAGAGTATTTCTTTCCAGTGTCGCGACGCGCGTTCCGTCTTTCTTGTAAATCACAAAATCACGGCTGACATTTTCAATGTTGTAATAAAAATCAGGGTTCGAAGCCGTCCTTACCGCCGTCGATGGCACAGGCAGCGGCATGGTGACATTGATTTTATAGCTCTTGTGATCCCTGAACTGGATGGTTACCGAAGTCGCAGAATGATAGAAGATATCAATAATTTCCGAAGCCGGCTGCGCCGTTGGGAGCAGGTAGGCCGCAAGATTATGCGTGCGTTCGTCATAAAAATATATCAGCCCGGTGGGGCTGTCTGACTTAATGACTGAAATGCCCGTCTGCGGGTTTGTAAATATGCGGTAATAACCGGTGCCGGACAAACTCCATGAAATTTCCTGGCCGTCCGCGGTTTTTACACGTAAGCCGCGGTTACCGCTGACATTCACAATTTTAAGTATGTCGCCTGAAAAGGTGACGGTTTCGAACAGAGACTGCTGGTTGTCCGAATAATTAAAATTCAAACGCGAAATATGGTTCGGCGCGGCGGTCAGGGTCTGTCTGGACAGCAGCGGATTATTGTAAATCTGGGCCGAACGCGTACCGGGGCCCAGATCGGCGTAAACCACCGTGACCTTGTCGCTGTGCGCGGACACACTGACTTTGATGGCCGCGCGTCGGACTGAACTGTTCGAGGCTTCCAGAATACCGAACCGTTCTTGCGGTTTGCGCAGATCCATCAACTCCAGGCGATAATTGCCATCATTGGTTGATTCCGCGCGCCAGGCAAAATATGTATTACCTTCCGTGCGCGTCCATCCAGTAGGGACTGGAAGAAGATGAAGGTCCGTACTGTATACAACAAGCCGCGGGCTACCGCCTTTGCCGGGCATGGCAGTCAGGTAGCCAAGCGACATGTCCAGATCCACACCGCCAAAAAATCCTTCAAAAGGAATCAGGTCATTCTGCACTTCCTGAAGATTTTCAAGCGCCAGAATGGTGATACGGCCATCATGAGAAACCGCGATTTCAAGTTTTCCATCGCCATTCAAATCCCCCGTTTCCACCCGGCCGCCGGTACGCGAACTTGTGGGGCCAACAATGGTCTGCGCCAGCATTTTGTGCGCCTTAACGTCCCAAACTTTGACATGAGCGCTGCCACCGGTATCCGGGACTGTGACCGCGATCATTTTGCCCGTGGCCGGGTCTTCAGCAAGCGATACATTCACGCCAAATCTCTCAGCTGAAGAATACGCGAAGAAACGCGCGATCCTTCTGTGACCTGGAGCGGCGGAAGGATCATAGATTGAAACAAGCGGACCGCCGGTGGTGTTCACACCCACGGCAAGGTACGGCTTACCGCCGACATTCGCCACAGAAAGATTCAACCCGCCGCGGAAAGTGTTTCCCGCAACGTAACTCGAAATCTCGACTTTGCCGGTTTCGTAATCAATAACTTTCAGGTGGGGTCCTCCGCCTCTGGAAGCAACGACCGCAATCTTTGCGCGTCCATCGGCTCCCGTGTAAAGCACGGGATCCACACCGCCTTGAAAATTTCCGAAAGGATGGAGGGTATTGATGGTGCTGTTGTCCGCGCCGCTTAAAACAAGAATTTCGTTGGGATGCTTTTTGCCGCCCTGTCCGACGACCCGGTCCGCAACGCCGTCGTTGTTCACATCAATCCCGTCTCCAACGTGCACCCCAAAAGTTTCCGCGGGATTTCCAACAAAAATACTGGTGGTTTGGTGAAGATCAATGATGGCCGGCACTTCACGGCCTTCAAGAGCCTCCAGATTCAGGCGAACCTTGCTTCGCGATTCCGAGCGGATCGTATTAAAATCAAGCGTCAAGGGCCTGGCTGCAGACGGCAGCATCCATTTCCGCTCAAGAATATCGATGAAGGGAGCAACCCAGGAAAGAAACCAGTTAAGGATGCGAACCCAGCGGGGCGCATTATAAACAAGGTCCGCGTGGTGGTAATACGCGGCCTGACCCCATGTAAAACCCATTTCCTTTCGTTCATCAGGCGTCATTTTTCGCCCCGCCATTTGCTTATACATAGGATGGCGCGAGGCGAGAATTTGCTGGAGCTTTTCA
>CAZKMJ010000183.1:0-4978 GCA_964553835.1 uncultured bacterium | reverse complement strand
TTTCGAAAATGGCAGTAGTGACTACTTATCATGAGCTGGCAGCGCCATGGGGGCGGCTTGCGCTGCTTCCGCTAACGCTTGGTTCCCACGCGCATATTGTGACCAATGAAAGACATTTTGGCATTCTGGAAAAATTTCGGGGTTTGGGTCTTTTGCGGGGCGTGCTTGAAAAAATTCCCCTTGGTCCTACGATAACACCCTGCGCGTCCGCTGCCGGAAAAAGGCAGGAAATCCGGAAAAAAATTGGCGTTATGGAAAATGAATTCCTGTTTGTGCGTTTTGGCATCATGCATGACGTTATCCTGCCTGAAATTCTGAAGTTGATTGACGCTTTCCGTGAAGCTCGCGCTCACGGCATGAACGTCAAACTCCTTCTTATTGGAAAGGCCGAGCCCCGCGCGCTCGCGGCGCTGACGCCGGAACTTTCGGACTGGCTTTTGCTTGAAAAGGACCTGAAAGGAGAGGATATTTCCGCGCATCTAGGCGCTGCTGATGCGGCCATCGCGCTTTATCCTGACGGGGTGTCGGAAAAACGCACCGCGCTTTTCTCCCTTTTTGCCCATGGACTTCCCGTTATCGCCTCGCAGAAGGGCCGTCTGCCCTCCATGTTCCATGATGGCGGCAATATGCTTTGCGTTCCGGTTGGCGCGAATTCTGAAAAATGGATGGATGGCTTTCGGCAGGTGGTACAGGATCCGGCCCTCCGCGCGCGCCTTTCGGAAGGGGGAAGGAAAATGGCCGAAGCCCATGACTGGAGTACCATTGGCGCCAAAACGCTGGCCCTTTATCAGAGGGTGGCCAGAAAATGAAATTGCTTTTCGCCTGCAACACTCCGGACTCCCGTGAAACCGGCATGGCCAAGATCATGCACAGTTTTGCCGACCAGCTGCGAAAATCCGGACATGAAGTGGACATGATTTTCCGCGGGCAAGTCCCGGGTTTTCCGTTCCGCCGGTTGACCGAGGTTCTTTTCCCGTTTCTGATGATGTTTCCCATTGCCGCGCTTTGGAAGAAAAAGGGGAAGCATGACCTTGTAGCGATCCATTCGCTCGAAGGCGCCGTATATGTTTTTTTGAGAAAAATTTTTAGAAAGATGCCTCCCTGCGTCATTGTTTCCTATGGCTCCGATGAAATGCGCTGGGAGCTGGAAAAACAGGAAGACGCTCTAGGCCTCAGGAAATTGAAATTATTTTCAAAAATCTTTTATCCTCTTGTGTGGATCAGTCAGGCGCGTTTCGCGACAAAGCACGCGGACCATGTGCTGGTCACGGCCAAATGTGAAATTGATTTTAATGAAAAGAAATACGGCATGGCCCGAGATAAAATGACTTTTATTCCCAATGGCGTCGCCCCGGAATATTTTCTGAAACGTGACTATGGGAGGACGTCCAAAAAATTGCTTTTTATGGGCGGCTGGGAATGGCGAAAGGGGATCCGGTATTTGATTGAAGCTTTCAGCCGGGTCGCGCCTGAATTTCCTGACCTGACTTTGACCGTGGCCGGTACAGGCGCGGCCGAAGACACGGTGAAGCAGGCCTTTCCGGAAAATCTCAGGGAACGGGTCAGGGTTATCCCGAAGATTTCTTCAGCACAGACGCCGAGGGTCTACGCGGAGCATGATGTTTTTCTTTTCCCCTCTCTTTTTGAAAGCATGTCCCTTGTGCTTCCGGAAGCCATGGCATCGGGCATGCCTGTTATCACCAGCCGCACATGCGGTATGCAGGACATTGTGGAAGACGGGGTGAATGGTTTTCTGGCTCGCCCGCGTGACACGGAAGCTTTGGCTGAAAAGCTCCGCATGCTGCTGAAAGACGCGCAGCTGCGCGCCCGCCTCGGGCAGGCCGCGCAAAGCAAGGCGCGTGAGCTTGAATGGAGCCGCGTAGCCGTCATGCTTGTAGAAATGTTTTCTAGAATGGTAGGACATAAATGAAAAAAGAATTTTTACTGGGAATCGCCAAGTTGCTGCGCTGCTATGCCGGCCCCGGTAAAACCTTGCTGTGGCGCTATCTTCAGCGAGGCCTGAATGTTTCCTCCGATGAATGGGTTACAGTGAGCTTTCCTGAAGGTTTCCGGTTCCGCGCCAATCTGCGTGAGCATTGGCAGCGCCAGATGATAGCGGGATGCTATGACCGGCGCGAGTACGCATTTATCAAGAACCTGCTTGCGCCCGGCGATGTTTTTTTTGATGTAGGCGCGAATGCCGGTTATTACACGCTCATGGCGGCTGCCCGGGTATTGCCGGGGGGGCAAGTCCACGCATTTGAACCGCATCCGGCCATAGCCGCGCAGCTGCAGGAAAACGCGGCTTTGAATCCGGATTTTAAAATCCTCGTTTGCCGCAAAGCGTTTTCAGACAAGGAAGGGCGGTCGGAGTTTTTTCTCCCTCCCGACAATGGCTGGCAGAGTGTGGAAGGCAGTCTTCAGCGCCTGCCTGGTTTTTCTCCCGTCACTGTCGAGACCCAGACTCTGGACGGCTACGTTTCGGAGGCGGGTCTGAAAAAAATCCGGCTGGCCAAAATTGATGTGGAAGAAGCGGAGCCGGCGGTTCTTGATGGGGCGCGCCATTCACTTTCTTCCGGAGTGCTGGAGTCCGTGATTTGCGAAGTCAGCGACGGAACAAAAAATGAAGTTTTCTCCAGACTCAAGGTTTATGGTTTTGAGCAGGCCGTGGACCTGCGCAATTCCAATTCTGTGACGGTTGAAACGCTCCGGCCCGGCCTGTGCAATGTGGCCTGGCTCCGCGGAGAATGCTTCAAGCGGTGGAACAGAAAATGAAAATAACGCTTTTTAACTGTTTCGCGGACCCATACCGCGAAAGTATGCTGATTTATGCGCGTGAGCTCAAGGCCGCGCTTGAAAAAATTCTGAAAAGCGGGGAGACGCTGGAAAGTTTCTCGCCGGATTTTGCCATTTTAAATCCCGCGCCCCTGCGTTACCTGAGTCAGTATGTTGTCTACCCGGCCGCGGCATTTTTCCGGCAGGGAAATATCAACCATATCACCGACCATTCCTACGCACATCTGGTGCACGCGCTTGATGCTTCAAAAACCGTGGTCACTTTTCATGACGCCATCTGGCTGCGCAGCCGCAAAAGCGGCGCGCAGGCGCACAATCTGAGCGGACTTAAAAAAGCCGCACACATCATTTGTGATTCAGAAGCCAGCCGCAAGGCGCTGCTGGAAGTCCTGCAATATCCGGAGGAAAAAACCACTGTTGTTCCGCTCGGCTTGCATGAATGTTTTAAAAACCAGCGGCAGGTTTCTGCACTTCCGGACCTGCCTGAGGGGCCGTATATTCTTCATGTGGGGCACACGCAGGCATATAAAAATATCACAGCGCTTTTTGAGGTGCTGGCCATTCTTCAAAGCTGGGGGAAAAAAATCAAGCTCCTGAAAATCGGCACGCCCTTCACACCGGAACAGGAAAAAGCGGCGCGTGATAAAGGGGTTTGGCCCCTGATTGTGCACCGCGGGAAGGTGGGGCAGAGCCAGCTTCCGTCAGTTTACCGTTCCGCGCAGGTCCTGCTCCAGCCTTCTGTGGATGAGGGGTTTGGGTTCACGGTGCTGGAAGCCATGTCCATGGGCCTTCCGGTGGTGGCTTCAAACCGCGGGTCTTTGCCCGAGCTGATGGGCGCCGCCGGAATTCGGGTTGAGCCGGAAGACCATTTGGCCATGGCCAAATCCATCTGCGGCATTCTTGAAAACACGGAATTGCGCGCGGGCATGGTGCGTGAAGGGCAAAAGCGGGCGGCGAATTATACCTGGGAGAATACAGCGGCGAGTGTCCTTGAAATCTACCGGAGTATCGCGAAATGAAAAGGCAGATTAAAACCGGCGGCATTCTGGTCATTCAAAGTATGGGGCTTGGCGATGTTTTTTTTGCATTGCCGGTGCTTAAAGCTTTGAAACGCCAGTACCCTGATGATCCGATCACTTTTGTGGCGCATGAGCGCAATGTTGAAATCCTGAACCGCGTGCATGAAGTGTCATGGGTGCTGACCTACCGTTCCAAAAGCCCCTGGGAACTGCTGCGGTTAATGCGTGAAGTACGCAAAACCAAAAGCCGGATGGCCGTGGTGCTTAATCCTATTTTCCGCGGCTCGCTCCTGGCTTTCGCGTCCGGAGCTCCGGTGCGTGTCGGCTATCTGCGTGATTTTGAAAGGCAGCAGTCCACGTATAGGCTGGGAAAAATCCTTTTGACGCATGGCTATCTGCCGCGCGAGGAAAAAATTCACGAAACGGAAAGGTACCTGGACATTCTGCGCATGCACGGTCTTCAGGTCCTGGCGGAAGACGCGCGCCCGCGCCTGAACTTGCCGGGCAAGCATGTCAAATCTGGGCAGAAGCCTCGGGTGATTTTCAACCTGGGCGCGGGTTGGAGCATGCGGCAATGGCCTGAGAGCCGGGTTGCCGAAACCGCGGACTTTCTTTCCAATCATTTTGACGCGGAAATCCTGCTGACCGGCGGCCCGGCGGAAAAGAAAAACGCGGCCCTTGTCAAAAGCCTGATGAAAAACCCGGCTGAAGATTTATGCGGGCGCACTTCTTTGAGCGGGATGGCCGGGCTGCTGGCTCATGCCGACCTTTTTATTACACCCGACACCGGTACACTTCACATGGCTGCCGCGCTTGATGTGCCAACCCTCGCGCTTTTCGGGCCCGGCGACCTGATCAAGGTCCGTCCGCTTTCAGAAAATGTCAGAGTGCTCTATCACCCCATGCCGTGCAGTCCCTGCAAGTTTCAGTATACCGATGGCTGCCAGGGCAATCTTTGCATGCAGGAAATTACCGTCGACGAAGTCATTGATGCTGCCTGCAAGATGCTGGGAGAAATGCCGCACGCGCGCAAGAAAGAGCCGTCCAAAAGCGCAAGCCGGAAAAAAATCCTTTATCTTCAGTCGACTTCTGAAATCGGGGGAGCGGATGTCACGCTGCTCCGCACTTTACAGGCGATTGATCCGGACGCTTTTGAAGCCCAT
>CAZKMJ010000182.1:0-5021 GCA_964553835.1 uncultured bacterium | reverse complement strand
AAGTACGTATCAGGCCCAAATACCAGTGTTCAACCGGGACCTGCCCCTGCGCAATGGCAATGTAGCTCGACGCGCGCGGCTCGGTGTAAAAAACCCCGTAGTGATAATCAGAATAAACTTTCAGGTGCTGGTAAAAACCGTGGAACATCTGGCGGTCCACATCGTCGTAAAAGAAATTGAAATTCCCACGGTTGATCAAACGCTCAGCCTGCTCCTTAAGCTCCGGGAACGCGTTTTTGACCACATAAAACCCGGCCACAAGCCAGCCGCTGTCTACCAGCGAAACAAAGTAGCTGGTGCGCTCAGCCGTGGTTGTATCGTAATAATTGAAAGGAAAACCGCTCTCGTGGTATTCGAGTTTTTCAATCGTGTCGAGCGTCAACTTGACGCGCGCGATCGCGTCTTCCTTTGTAATGAACCCCAAATCGTAGGCTGAAACCAGGCACATCAGGTAAACACCGATGTTTGTGACGTTGGTGTAGTCACCAATCGCTGTTTTTTCATCGACGGGTTCTTTTTCCCCGATCAAAACGTTGTCCAGCGGCAGGCCATGCTCTTTGTCCACTACATGATCGAAGAAATTCCAGGTGTCCTTGGCCACCTCTTTCAAAAACTCATTGTCGTCGGCAGGAAATTCCTTTTTCAGAAGGACCTGCTTGGGAAAACCGCGCAAACGGCCCACAAGGAATTTGGTGAATTCAAGGCCTTCAATGCGGACTTCAGTTTTCTCCTTTTTACGCGGCGGAAAATCAACAGCCGTGGGCCCAGGATTTCCGGTGCGGGTGAACTTGATGTTGTCGATGTAGATGACGCCCCTTTTCTTTGAAGCCATCCGGTCCTGGAAAACAAATACCAGTTCGTCCAGGTTTTTGCGGCCGATAGCGGGGTTCTGCCACGCAGCCGGGTCGCCGAAATCCACAAGGCCGGTCATCAGGTTGAGCGGAATGCTGATGGTCTGCCATTCAGCAGTAACACCCTTTACAAGGTAAGAGCCTTTGATTTTCTCGACCCGCTCGGAGTCTTTATATTTCTTGATCTCAATTTTAAATTTGTCAGTAAAACCTTTCTCAGCATCACCCTTAACGTCGAATTCGAGATGGTCATAATGAGACGCGTCAAAATCCCGCAGCTTTGTCCAGAAACCGTTCTGGGAGGGCACTTGGGATTCCACGCTGTAATTCATCCTCAGAGCCTGGTTTTTGGCATTTCCATCCTTCCCTGCGAGGGCCACAATGTCCGCGTCAGTATAGGAATCATTCTCGTCCATCGGGTCGAGATTCCAAGAGCCGCTCTCCCCCTGCAAGTTGTTGACCAGGTCCTCACCTTCAAAGTCGAAAACGGGCTGGACAGCCGGAGGCTCTGCTTCCTTGACAGGCGGCGCCGCTGGCTCTTCGGCGCGTAAAGGAGAGGAAAAAGCGATGGTTAAGACAAGGGCAAGGCTAAAGATGGATTTAACGAATTTGCTCATAATGGACGGGACGATTTATAGCCTGATTTATTCAGAGGGTCAAGCGAAAGAACGCAGAACGTCCCAGGTTTTGGGGCCTACATTTCCCGTAATTTCAATCCCCTTGGCTTTCTGGAACTTTTTAATGGCAGCACGGGTCTTACGGCCGATCTTGCCGTTGACCGGCCCCTTGTAATATCCGGCCTTCTGGAGGGCCTGCTGAATGGTGCTATTGCTAGGCTTGTCCGCCCATACTTTCGGTTTTTCCTTTTTAGAACGGAAAAGAGAAAAACCAAATTGGGTATCCACAAGGGTCCGCAAATCCCGCCACATCGCGTGGCTGCCAAGCATGGCGACCAGAAGGCGCCGGTTTCCGCTGACAAATTCACCCACAAAACAATGACGGGCCAGACGGGTCCAGCCAGTCTTGCCAATGACCGGCCTGCTGTTACGCCAAAGCAACCGGTTGTGATTGCGAAGGAAAATTTTGCGTCCCGCGAAACTTTTGACGATCAGGGTCCGGGTTTCGAGCGTCTGAACCAGAAACGGATAGCGCTGCACCGCGTCCATAATGCGCGACATGTCGTAGGCTGTGGAGTACTGCCCCGCCGCAGGCAGTCCGGACGGATTTACAAAATTCGAATTTTTACCGCCAAGCGAGCGGACTTTTTCATTCATCCAGCGCACAAACTGAGCGCGTGATCCGCCGCCAGCCGCGTAAGCAAGAGCCTCAGCCGAGTCATTCGCGGAATTTATAAGAAGGGCGCGCACAAGCTCACGAACGCGGTATCTTTCCCCACCGCGGAGATGAACCTTTGAAGGTGGAATGTTTTCAACATAGGAAGGGATTGTTACAACAGCATTCATATCCATGTGATCCATGACCACTATGGCAGTCAAAAGTTTGGTAGTGCTTGCCGGCGCGCGGCGAAGGTTCGGGGTCTTGGCGTAAATAACACGGTTTGTGGCACCATCTACAACAATAGCTGATGGAGCGGTGATCGGGAGCCAGGACGGAGCGGCGGAAGCAGGGACAGGCGTAGCGGCCTGAATGATCAGGAGTAAAAGGACAAAAATGGAAAAAGTTTTCTTATTCATGGTCGCACCAAAATTATCGGTCAATGTTGGACAAATCTTAACAAATAAATACTGGCGCCGCAAGGGCTAAGCGGCAAAAATTACGCGTAAACTTTGTAACCGATGTCGGGGAAAATATTATTTTTAGCTTCCAGATCTGCAAGCCAGTCCCCGTCCACCTTTCCGCGCTTTAACATGTCGTAGAGCCGCAGGAAATTGATCAAATGCTCCCGCGTGCGCTGCACCGCGTAAGGCACCATAGTCCCGGTTTTCATTATGAATGCCCAATCGCTTGATTCCGCCAGCAGGATTTCCCTTGCGGCCTGGTTCAGCGCGCGGCGTTCCAGCTGGCCAGGATTGTCAAAAGCGCCGGCAAGCTCATGCATTTTTTCAGAAGCAGCGTGAAGATGGCGGTAAATCCAGTCATTTGAGCCTTCAAGCCAGACCTCGGCATAACCTTTGTGCCCCCAGCTTGAATAAGAAGGTTCGGACGGCTGGATGTTATGCTGCTTCCTCAAGTACTCAGGCGCGGTGATGAGCTCAAGGTTCGGTGAATCGCAGGAAACCTTGCGGATCAAATAATCCAGGAACATGGGGCCTTCATACCACCAGTGGCCATAGAGTTCCGCATCGTACGGAGCCACAATAACAGGTTCGCGGCCGCCCATTATATTGAAGAGATGCTCCACCTGCTTTTCCCGGTTGAACATGAAATTACCTGCATGGTCCGCGGCTTTCTGGCGTGCAATGCCCGGATCGTAAACTTCCTTATAGTTGCCCGTACCTGTGATCCGGTGGTATTTAATTCCGGTGTTGATTCGAAAACCGTCAGGATGGATATAAGGCTTAATGTAATCATATGGAAGGTCATAGCCGATATCGCGGTAAAATTCCCGGTAATAATAATCACCGGGATAACCCTCTTCCGCGCTCCAGACCTGTTTGGAGGATTCCATATCGCGGCCAAACGCGTAGGCCCCGTGCGTAGTCTTGAGCGGCGCGAACACGCCGTACTTGGGACGGTGCTCGGCGTGAAGAATCCCGTGAGTATCGACAAAGAAATATTCAATTCCGTTGTCCCGAAGAATTTTGTCATGGCCCGGAAGATAGCCGCATTCTGGCAGCCAGATCCCCCGCGCCCGCCGCCCGAACACTCTTTCATAATCATTACACGCGACTTCAACTTGTGCCCGCGCCGACCACGGAACGGTGGGCATTAAAGGAAGAAAGCCGTGCGTGGCACCGCAGGTGATGATTTCAAGGCAGCCTGCGTCCTGAAATTTTTTGAACGCTCGGGTAAGATCACAGCCGTAACGGTCACGAAAAACATAACGCGCGCGGTAAAAATGGTCGCGATACATTTCCGCAAGCGGTTTGTAAATGGGATCGCTTTTGGAGGTGCGGTCGACTTCCTTCTCCGCAAGCTCAATCAGCTTCGCGAGGTGCCGCAGATAGCGGTCCTGCAGCAGGCTGTCACGGAGCATCGCGGCCAAGGGCGGCGTAACGGACATGGTGATGCGGAAAGGAATGCGGTCATCCAGCAGTCGGTCATAAACTTCAATCAGCGGGATGTAAGTCTCTGTGATGGCTTCGTAAAGCCAGCGCTCCTCAAGGAAATCCTCATGCTCCGGGTGCCGCACGAAGGGCAGGTGTGCGTGCAAGACCATGAGCAGGGAGCCTTTTTTCATATCAGGTAGGTCGTTTTTTAGCCGGTGAAAACAACCCCGAACTGCCAGAAGACGTCAAGCCGCCCCCGGAAAGCCGGTAGAGTTCTTCGAAATCCCTTGGGTCCCAGTCGGGATCAATTTTATCAGAGGGTTTGGCGCGCGGCGTCCGCATGCGGTTGGAACGGACAAAACCATGAAAGCGGCCGTTTGAATCCATGAGACCAAGCTCGGTTTCAAATTCATGATTGTCTTTGGCCAGGCAAAGATACCAGCTCTTGGCTTCCAGCTCCACATCAACATCGAAATGCCGGTTTTCTGTCAGATCATAAACCCGGAGCTTTACGCGCGATCCCGGGTCTTTTTTAAAAAAGTCCTGTATCCAATTCCAGGTCGAACCGGAAAAATCCCAGTAAACATAAGCCCACTCGGGATCACGCACCAGCAACACAAGCCGGGTCTGATTGTATGAAAATGGAAGATCGTGGATTTCTGTAAGCGGCTGGATTTTTTTCTTTATGCGGACTTCCACGGGTTTTTTTTTGCGAATTGCCGTGGTTTTTCTTGCGGCTGGTTTCTTTTTGGTGCGGGAAGCAATGACACGCGAAATAATTCTTTTGACGGCTTTTTTAAGTCCCACTGCCTTCTTCGCGGCCTTCTTTTTTACGCTTTTCTTTTTCATAGTTTGTGCTACTATAACGAGTTGCGTAAAGGAAACTTTGCCATCATTATAGCGGTATTCACTCCGCCAAACAATCCTTTATTAAACTTTTTCTTAAAAATTTTACCGTGGTGGGCGTAGCTCAGTTGGTTAGAGCACAAGATTGTGGATC
>CAZKMJ010000181.1:0-5031 GCA_964553835.1 uncultured bacterium | reverse complement strand
ACACCGGGCTTCTGGGCCGTTTGAGGGCCCTTTTAAAAACCGGGCAAATGAACGCCCAGACAACCCTGCTTTTTAAATTGGCAGGACTGATCGTGCTGGGCGCCGTGATCGGCGGACTCGTCATTCTTGTGGCGCCATGAAAAAACCTGATCCTGAAAAACATTTTGAGCGTTTGAAAAAGCTTCTGGGCTGGGAAGAGGCCGAGGAGATTGAGCAGTTCCGCCTGGAATTCCTGGAAAAAACCCCGGAAGAGCGCCAGCGCGCCGGAAAAGCACTGCTTCGGCTGAAAGCCATCGAATTTCATTTCACCGCCGCGGGCCATCATCTGGTCAGCTTTCGCTACTCCGACCGCAAGAATTTCCCGCTGTATTCGCCCGACATTGGCGATCCGGTCACGCTTTCGGAAACAGTTTCTTTAACCATGGACCCACCGTTTGGGACCGTCTACGAAAAAGAAGCAGATGTTATTACGGTGGCTTTTAACCGCGCGCTTCCGGAATGGGTGCATGAAGAAGGCCTGTATGATTTAAATATCGGCGGCGGCCGGGCGACTTACAAAAAAATGCTCGATACACTGTCACAGGTGGAAAGCGCGGACCATTCGCGCATTGCATTTTTTCGCGATGTTTCGCTGGGTATTAAAAAGCCTGAAAGTTTCGACCCTCTGCCGGTCAAAAAAATCTCTTTCCTGAATCCCAACCTGAATCCCTGGCAGAAAGAAGCCGTGGCCATGGCGCTGGCTACCAAAGATGTGGCGTTGGTGCACGGCCCTCCGGGCACGGGCAAGACTACAGCGTTGATTGAAATCATCCGCCAGACGATCGCGGAAAATAAATTTGTATTTGCCTCCGCGCCAAGCAATACCGCCTGCGACAACCTGCTTGAATATCTGGTGGGCGCGGGAGTCAATGCCATACGGCTTGGCCATCCGGCGCGTATCATGAAAAAACTTCGTGACCATACACTGGATTTCAAGCTGGCCGCGCATCCACTCGGAAAAATGGTGGATGAAATGGAAACGGAAATTCATTCCCTTCAGGTCCAGCGCCAGCGCCGGGAAGAACGGGGGACGCTCAGCCGGGATTTGCGTCATCAGATGAATGATGAAATCAAAACACTTAAAACCGAAATCAGGGCGCTTGAGCATCAGATTTTAAAACAAGTGCTGGAAACATGCCCGGTCATGGTGGGCACCCTGACCAGCGCCACCGACCCTTTACTGAAAGGCAAAATTTTCGACCTGCTGGTCATGGACGAAGCCAGCCAGGCCATTGAACCCGGCGCGTGGATTCCGATCATCCGTTCCCAGAAAGTCATTTTCGCGGGCGACCATTTCCAGCTTCCGCCAACGGTGCGCTCCAAACGCGCGGAAGAAGGCGGCCTTGGCCTGACTTTGTTCGAGCGCCTTTATCCGCTTGCCGGTGAAGAAAGAAAAACCCTTTTGAAAATCCAGTACCGCATGCATGAAAAAATCATGAATTTTTCGTCGAAGGAATTTTATGATGGGCAGCTGGTGGCGGATGCTTCCGTAAAAAGCCACACACTAGCCGACCTGGAGCATGTTGAAAAAGCGCCCGAAACTACCGAGCCTTTCCTGTACCTCGACACCGCCGGCAGGGGGTTTGAAGAAGCACTCGAGCCCGGAAGCGAAAGCCGCTATAATGCGGAGGAAGCGGAACTGCTGCTCAGCCATTTGAAGAAACTGCTGGCACTGGGCGTCAAGCCGGGTGAAATTGCCGTGATCAGCCCGTACAGCGCGCAGGTGCGGCTGCTGACAAGCCGTATGCCGGACCCGGCCATCGAAGTTGACAGTGTTGATGGGTTTCAGGGCCGCGAAAAAGAGCTGGTCATGCTTTCGCTGGTGCGTTCCAATATGGAAGGCGAGCTGGGGTTCCTGGCCGATACGCGCCGCATGAATGTGGCCATGACCCGAGCCAAACGGAAACTGGTTGTTATTGGTGACAGCGCGACCCTTTCAAAGATACCGTTTTATGAAAGGTTCATTAAATACGCCGAATCTGCCGGGGGATACCGCAGTTCCTGGGAAGAAATGGCGTAAAACAAGACTGCGAAATAAGTTTGAATAATCATTGTTCTGACACGTCTTATAAGGTAGTTTGGCCCCATGTCTGAGTCGGACGAAAAAGAACTTTTAGATAGGGCACGAAAAGGCGACCAGGCGGCTTTTGGCCAGCTGGTCGACCGCTATTACGAGATGGTTTACGCCGTGGCGTTCGGCGTTTTGCGCAACCGGGAAGCGGCCCGGGACGTGGCCCAGGAGGCTTTCATTAAAGCCTACAAGGAACTGGCGAACTTTGAAGGCAAATCAAAGTTCAAGACCTGGGTCTACCGGATCACGGTCAATTCCGCCATTGATGAGCAGCGGCGCAAAAAGCCCACAGACTCGCTGGACGCGACCGACGTCAGCGACAGTGACGACGAAGCGCCTGTCATCATTAAAGACCCGGGCAGGCTGCCGGACGACCAGGCCGAGCAATCCGAACTGCGGACCCTGATTTTTAAGGCCCTCGACCATCTTTCGCCGGACCACCGCGCGGTCCTGGTTTTGCGGGAATGGCAGGAGCTAAGTTATGAAGAGATCGCGGAAACACTCAAGATTGAAATGGGAACTGTCATGTCCCGTTTGTTTTACGCGAGAAAAAAGTTGGCCGAAGTGCTGGCCCCAAAGCTGGAAATGAAAAAACATGGAAAATAACAACGAACAAGAAGCAGTCAAAATTTTTAAAGACGTCCTGAAAAGCGAGCTTGCTGATCCGCGGGTGGCCCGCGATAAAAAGCAGTTTATCGCCGCCCATTTCAGGCAGCGGCCTTCTTTCATAAGGCCCGCTGTTGGTATGCTGGTGCCCGCGATGGCACTGGCCGCTTTCTTTATGATCAAGGCGCAGCCTGTGAACCAGGTGCCCGTTCCCGCGGCCGCGCCCGTGCCCGCGGCTGTGGCCCCTCAGCAGACCGAGCCTGCCGTTGAGCCGATCAAGGTTGGCCCCGAGCCCGTCAAGAAAAGGTTCTTCCACATTCCCCGCATCTGGGTCAAAAAAGCCACCAGTCAGGTAGGCCAGCCCATGGTCTATCAGAAAAAAGCAGGGGATGTGCCTGTGACAATTGTCTGGGTCTTCACACCGCAGACACCCGTTTCAACCAAACCAGTACAGCCGGGAGTGACGACGTGAAAATAAAAATTCTCTCCATCCTCAGCATTCTTTTTCTTTCCAATATTTTTTCCGCGCAGGCCGCCGAAACCGTGAAAATTCACGCGACCATTCTTGTGGCTTCTAATGAAGGCGTGGACTCAACACCCATCAACAATGAATACCGCAGACAGTTGATCCAGCTTTTTTCATACAGCGCTTACAGCCAGGCCGGGGACTATCAGGTGGACCTGGAAAAGACCGAGCGCCGTTTTGTAGAGCTGCCGGATGGCTATAAACTGGCCCTGATTCTGCGTGAAATTGATGATAAGCGTGTGGAAGTGAGAGCTGCTGTTCTGAAGGGTAATCAGCAGTATTTGGACACGGTAATATCCATTTTAAGGCCCGGAGTCGTGTTTTTAGGGGGACCCCCGGCCCAGAATGGCACCCTGATAATTGTGCTGGAAACAGGCTTTTAAAATGAATAGAATATGTCACCTTGGCGTCTTACCTGAGCCAAGACCTTCTCAATCGAGAAGGTTTAATTAACGTCTTGAAAGGAGTAGCAAGCATGAAGAAGACCAATTTATTCGCCATACTGGCAATGATTGCGTTTACTGTTACGCTGGTTCAGCCGGTTATGGCCGCTGACGCCAAGGGCGGTAACTCGCTCGTCATTGCGGATTTTGACACAGGTGATAAGCCGAACAACCTCGGTGGGGATTTCGGCGCCTGGGACAAAGATCCGAACGATGAAACCCAGAGCACCAAGATGTCCTTCGAACCCGATGATGCTCTCGCTGGCCCTTCCGGTTATTCCGTGAAGCTGGATTATGACGTGGATTCTCCCAATCCTGCTTACAACGGTTTCTGGATGAAGCTCAACGGTGAGAACGCCACCGGCTACAACACCCTTAGCTTTTACATCAAGGGTGACAAGAACACGCAGTTCACCAAGCGTTTGAAAATCGAAATGAAAGACATGAGCAACAAGTCGTCACCGTTCATTGTCTCCGGAATCACGGACAAGTGGCAGAAGATTTCTGTCCCGTTCGAAAAATTCCGCCGCATCACGGACTGGAGCTCCATGAATGAATTCGTCGTTGTGTTTGACGATATCAATTCCAGCCCCAAGACCGGTTCAATTTCTATTGATCAGGTCCAGTTCGAGAAGCAGTAAGCAAATGACTCAAGAAAAAAGCCGGGCCCTTAAAAAGGCCCGGCTTTTTTTGTTTATCGCCGCCGCTGCCGCGCTGCTCCCGGGCTGCGCCTCAGTCAGCGAAGGCCTTGGTTTTAAAAAGCTCGAAGTCCCGCCCGAATTCAACCAGAAAGTCCTGCTTGAAGTAAAAGGCGACTACCAGATGCACCAGGCGCCCCGCTCTTCCTATGATGTGGGCGACCTTCAATCCTTTCATTCCCAGCACACCCTGCCCGAAGTTGTGGAAGACGCCTTCCGCGAAATGTTCGGCAAAGTCGAAATGGTCAACAATTCCGAGCCCCAGGTTGAAATGGACGCCCCTGACGTGCCCGCCATTTTTGAAGTAAAAATCGTGGACATGGCCAATGACGTTTACGATGGCGGCCCGGACTACCGCGGCCAGGTCACCCTTGCCGCGGCCATGAAAAGCCCGGATGGCGAAATTTTCTGGCAGAAAGCATTTCGCGGCGACGGATATGTCCAGGTCGACCAGCAGTTTTCAAATGGCGTTGGCCCCCAGGACGCGCTGATCGACGCCATGCGCGACGCCCTCGACCAGATGCAGAAAGCCATTATTGCCGCTCCCGAAGTCCGCAATCAGATGAAGTTCTACAAACCCCTCGAAGAAGCCCGCAAGCAAAAAGAAGTTCAGCTTTAGCACTAAAACCAGCCTCAACTGAGCGAAAA
>CAZKMJ010000180.1:0-5032 GCA_964553835.1 uncultured bacterium | reverse complement strand
CGGTTTCCTTTTCCGCTCTGGCCGGTCTTCTGCTTTCAAGCGAAACTTCTTCTCTTAATCTTATGCCCCCCGATGTCCGGCTCCGCAAGGGCCTGGAAAACCGGGCCCGTGAGCTGGCCTTCATGGGGACGCTTTTGCTGACCCTGGTCATGCTGGGTTCCCTGACCGGGTTTGAAAAAATTTACAAGCGCAGTGTTTACCTGGATTATCTGAAAAAAGAATATTCCTCGATCAAGCAGGAAGCTGAAAGCGTGGAGCGCATGGTGGATAAAATGAGGCTCGCTGACGAGCAGTCAGGCGGCCAGGGCAGCTTTCTCGAAGTGCTCAATGACACCACCACCGTTATTTCAGACGGGCTTATGGTCAATTCCATGGAATACAATGCAAAGGAAAAAAATGTTTTGATCCGCGGTGTTTCGCAGGAAATGTCGGCTGTATTCCAGTTCCTTTCAACGCTCGAAGGCACGCCGAGCCTGGAACAGGTCAAGACCCGGAACGTGGCAAAAAGAAAAGCCGGGGACAAGGAAATTTCAGAATTTGAAATCCTGGCCAACCTTCCGGGCGCTTCGAAGGAGAAGAAATGAACATCGCCATTTTTGAAAAGCTGAAACCGCGCGAGAAAAAGATTTTATACGTGGTCGTCGGCCTGCTGGTAGTGCTGCTGGGCTACCATGGGGTGTGGAACCCGCTGAACGATAAAATCGCGTCGCTGGACGACGAGATTTTTAAAATGGAAATGCGGGTGCGCAAGGCCAAGATCCTGGTCCGACAGAAAACGGACGTTGCGGAAGCCGCAAAAAAATATACCAACCTTGACCAGTTGAACGCGGGTACAGACGAGGAAGAGACTGCCAAGCTGCTGAGCCTGATTGAAGAAACGGCCCGCGCCAAGAGCTGTTCTCTTTCCGACGTCAAACCGGAGCCGGTCAAGGCCGATAAATGGATCAAGCGCTTTCAGGTAGACCTGAACGTAGAAGGAAGCCTTGAACAGCTTGTAAACTTTATTTATGAATTGGAACATTCCCCGCAGCTTTTGAAAATCGAGCGGGTCAGCATGTCGATGAAAGAAGACAAATCCACGAACCTGCGCGCGCAGCTCACAGTTGTCAGAACGGTCACAACGTGACCCGGGGAGGACGGAACATGAAATCGCAAAGAGGTTTTACATTGATTGAAATCCTGCTGGTGGTCATCATCATCGGCATTCTGGTGTCGCTTGTGGCGCCGCGGCTGGCCGGCCGCTCGGAGGAGGCCCGCAAGCAGGCGGCCAAAGCTGACATTGACGGCGGCATCGCGCTGGCTATTGACATGTATGAAGTCGACAATGGCCGCTACCCGTCACGGTTGGAAGACCTTCTCAACAAGCCTTCGGACGCGGCAAACTGGAAAGGCCCCTACGTTAAAAAAGGGATGCCCAAAGACCCGTGGGGCGGAGCGTATGTCTACCGCAAGCCGGGCCAGAAGAACACTGAAAGTTATGATCTTTATTCAGCCGGGCCTGACAAGCAGGAAGGCACGGAAGATGACATCGGTAACTGGAAAAATGAGGTTTTGAATTCCTGATGAAGAAAAAAACCATCCTGATCATTGATGATGAAGTGCTGATCACCGAGCTGGTGCGCGAGTACCTTGGCATGATGGGTTTCAGCATGCTTGCCGCCAACAGCGCCAGAGAGGGAATTGAAATCGCCCGGAAAGAAAAGCCGGACTTGATTCTGCTGGACGTTTTAATGCCGCACATGAGCGGGGTGGAGTGTCTTCAGGTACTGCGAAGTGAAAATCCCGATGCGATGGTGGTCATGGTCACGGCGGTCCATGATGAGCGCACTGCCAAACAGGCTATTGAATTCGGCGCGTATGACTACATCACCAAGCCGATTGATTTTGATTATTTGAAGAACAATATTTTGGCGAGGGTATTTCCGGATTTCGAACTGTGAAGTTATTTGGTACTTGCCAGGTCTGAAGCTTCCCCGTAGGTCTTTCCTTCGATGTTCATGAGGTAAACAATCAGGTCTTCCGAGCTGGAGGCGTCTGTGACCATTTTTTCGGCCGCGTAACGGCTGTAGCCATTCTGCACCAGGCGGCTGATGATGACGGGCTTGCTTGTTTCGTAGTCCTGGCGGCTTTTGGCCATACCTGCTGAGCCGGCAATATAAAACGGGTTGTTGGCCAGCGAGGGCGCAAGTGTGGGAGTTGGCGCGGCCGCGGACTGGGCAGCGGCGGCTTGCGGCTGCACTGCTTGTTTTTTAAGTTCATCGCGCTTCGCGGCTTCATCCTGGAGCAGCTGCTGATAGGCGGCCTCGGAATTGTCCACCAGGGCGCCGGCATCGCGGGTGTCGTCGCGGAAAACTGGCAGGCGGTTGGCATTGGCCGGGTCCTTGGCCTGGACCGAAACCGGAGTCACTGTCTGATACTTGGCGTCTATGGCTGCTGTTTCCCGCTGCTGCTTTTGCGTTTCCTGGGCGATCCTGTAATCCTCATTGGCCTGGGAGGTATAGGTGGTTGTGGCCTGACTGGACGTGTCCAGAAGAGCATTCATGCGGGTTTCAAAGCTGTTGGAGGCGGTGTCCTGCCCGGTGGCCTGCTGCAAAAGCTGAAGACGTTCGTAATCCTTTACGTCATTGGCGGCATTCAGGGGCAGGGAGGCAAGGAAAGCGGCAAACATTGAAAGGCCGAGAATAAAAAGACGATTTTTAATCATGGCGATTAATATAGCATAGACCGCGAAGGGTTCAACCGGAAACGTTAAGATTTTCAGGCCCGAGGACGACAATTAAGAAGACCAGAACCATGGATATGCGCCATATGCCCAAAACTTTAAAAATCTTTTCAGCCCTTACCTTGGGGGCCATGCTTTCCTGCGGCCTTCTACAGGCTTCGGAAGAGGTTGATCGCTGGAACCAGGCCCGTCAGGAAGAAATCCGCGCGAAGCAGGCCAAGATTGACGGTTTGCGCGCCCAGGTCGAGGCCCTGACCAAGCAGATCGACGAAGAAAAAAAGACTACAGCCGCGTCCCAGGATAAAATCTGGAAGGAATACAAGCAGGGCCTCGAAACAGAACGCAAAAGCCTTCAGGACCAGCTTCGGGCCATTGAAAACCGGGAACAGCTTTTTGAAGCCGAACTGGATAAAAGGAAACAGCAGGACGAGCTCCGCATCCAGGAAAAGTCCGATAAGATGGGCAGCCTGATTTCGCAGGTTGATTTTCTTGGCAAGCAGATTGCCGAAGACCGCAAGAGCTACGAAGAACAGTATCGCGCGTTGAAAGAAGCTGAAACCCGCAATGTTAAAAATGCGCAGGGCGGGCCGTCCATTTCAAATTCCCTGGCTGTCGAGCAAAAGCTTGAAAACGGCTCTTTCAATATTGCCAGTCCTCAGACCGCCGGCCTTGCCGGAAAGCTTCGGAACGAACGCACTGAATACTATATTGAAATCGGAGACACGCTGGGCATTGACGTGTGGCGTGTTCCAGACTTGACCCGTGATGTGACGGTGCGTCCTGACGGGCGCATTTCCATGCCTATTGTGGGCGACATTGATGTAGTTGGTCTGACCCTGACGCAGCTGCGTGACATCCTGAGCAAAAAATTCGCGGACTATGTCTGGAACCCGCAGGTCTCGATTTCCGTACGTACTTTCGGCGGCCGCAAATTTATTGTGTTGGGTGAAGTCAAAGGGCCGGGCGTCTATCGCTTCCAGCAGGATATTTCTCTTATTGAAGCGCTGGCGCTTGCGGGAGGGTTCACACCCCAGGCCAAAAGGGGTAAGGTCATGATCATCCGCGGCGACATTCGCAGGGAGCCGCAGGTCCGCATGATCAATGCCAACATGGAAAACCTGCTCAAGAAGGGCATGCTGACCGAGAACCTGGATATCAAGCCCAATGATATCATTTATGTGACCAAGGACCTTCTGACCGACTACAAGGAAGTCATTCAGGACCTGATCAGCCCGACCCTGAGCACTGCAACCGACGCTTTCGTGCTGCGCAGCGCCATCCGCACGGCTCAGGACAAAAGGAATTAATGCCCGAAGCACCTTCTTCTCCGCACCCGCAGCGGCTTTCCTCGGAGTTCCGCCGCTACGAGCTGACGCTGAGCGATTACTGGCGCATTATCACCAAGCGCCGCATGATTGTTTTTGCTT
Source organism: uncultured bacterium (assembly GCA_964553835.1). Taxonomy (GTDB): domain Bacteria; phylum Omnitrophota; class Omnitrophia; order Omnitrophales; family Aquincolibacteriaceae; genus CAYLPP01. The sequence goes on along the minus strand of CAZKMJ010000180.1, from coordinate 883 downwards.
CTTTCCTGATGGTTCTGATCCTTTCCATCATCTACACCAATTCCAAGACCCCGATTTACCAGACAGGTTCCACGGTTCGCATTACGTCCGCGCCGCGCGTATTTGATGAAAATGGATTGAGCATTTCCCGGTTTAATGCCAACCCTCTCATGTCCTACGCCAACATGATCACCAGCGAAGAAGTCATGCGCCGTGTGGTCATCCGGCTCAATCTGCTTCCTTCCAACGCGACTATGGAAGATCTCAACCAGAAAGTGGGCGAAATCCGCGGCACCATCAGCACGTCGCCCAATCCGGACACCGATACCATTGATATTTCCGTGACCCACGCGCACCCGGAGCTTGCCGCGGCCATCGCCAACCAGACCGCGGAAGTTTTCGCGGAAGTTGATCTTTACGAAAAGACCAAACAGGCGCGCAATCTGCGCAATTTCATTCAGACCCAGCTGAATGTTTACAGCGACAAGCTGAAAAATACCGAAGACCGCATGAGCGAGTTCCGCAGGTCCGGCAGGGCGCTTGGCGTGGCAGTGGGTATGGAGCAGAAGCTGTCCGACCTTGAAAAAGAAAAAGGGCTGATGCTCAAGCAGTTCACGGAAAAACATCCGGACGTGATTAGTGTTAACGCGGAAATTGACGCGCTGCGCGAAAGGATCCGCAACTTGCCGGCTGACGAGCTGGAGCTGGCGCGACTTCAGCGTGAGCTTGAAATCAATGACGCCACCTACCGCATGCTCAAGAACAAATATGAGTCTTCACGGATGGCGGAAGCTGAACAGACGGGTGACGTTGTGGTGACGCAGTCCGCAAGTGTTCCCACGATCCCGATTTCTCCGAGAAAAACCATGAACAAAATCGCGGGAGCGGACGTGGGGATGATCGC
>CAZKMJ010000179.1:336-5038 GCA_964553835.1 uncultured bacterium | reverse complement strand
GTTTTGGCGCCAAACGCCAGCTTCGACCGGACGGCACTTACGTGGAAGGTAACGGCATCACCATGGAAGTCGGCGGGTCCGCGAAGCTGGTGAACGTTACAATTGCCGACAATGGGCATCGGGAAATTGAGCTTTATGACAACTCGACACTGATTTTGCAGGATTCCATCGTGTTCCGCCAGGACACCAGCGGCCTGCTTCTCCATAATTCCGGCGGCGTTTTCAGCTCCGACAATGTCCTGTGGTTTAATTCCGCCATGTCCAAGCCTATGACCGGCATGTCGCCCACGGATTTCTGGGCCAATCCGCTTTTTGCAAGTCCGGCCCAGCGTAATTACCAGCTGACGGCGGCAAGCCCTGCTATCGACCGTTCACTTTCTGCCCAGGCGCTGCCTGCGGCCGACCTCCTTGGCAATGAGAGGGTTTTGGGAGAAAAAGCGGACTTGGGAAGTTATGAATTTACAGGGACGTTGAGTTTGAACCCCATTCCGGATTTTGGTGCGGGTTTTGATTTGGACCCTGCTGCGGTCGTGCCAGAGCCTCAGCCCGCGCCCCAGCCGGCTCCAGATCCTGGAACGCAGCCCAGCGCGCTTTCCGGTGTTGAAGAAGGCGCCACGGTTTCCGGCATGATGGTCGTGCAGATCAACGCGGAGTTAGTGCCGCAAGTCACGTCCGTGACGTATTTCCTGGACGGGAAAAAAATCACAAGCACTTCCAAGGCGCCCTTTATATTTGGTTCTTCTAAAGGGTATGACACCACCAAACTCAAGAATGGCAAGCATGTGCTCACGGCCGTTTACAAGACCGCTGAGGGGGACATGACCGCCACCCTGAATTTCACAACTGCTAATTAATCCCGTAGCAAACGTGCTCTGCTCCCACCCCGGTTCCCGGGGCGGCAGAGCGCCTCTCCCTTTGTGACTTAAATCACAGATTTTCTTTTCAAGTGGCTGTAACATCCCTATCAGATAGAGAGAAGGGAAGGTGTGGTATGGCCCGTTTGAGCAAGCATAAGACAGGTTTCGCGGTGGGGTCGTTTTTGGGCCTGTTTCACTTGGCGTGGGCACGGGGGGTCGCTTCTGGCAAGGCCCAGTCGCTCTTGGAGTGGATTTTTTCGCTTCATTTTCTGGTGACGTCGTTTACCGTACAGCCTTTTCAGCCTTTTACAGCCGGGTTGCTGGTTGCTTTTGCGTATTTTGCCGGATATTTGTGGGGATGGGCTTTCGCGGCGGTGTGGAATGTTTTTCACGAGGATGAAAGCGTGGTGAAGTAAGACAAAGGAGGCTCCAATGAAAACGATACTTTTTCTTCTGGTTTTTCTTGGCGCATTTTTGGTTCTGGACCTTGTGATGTTTACAAGGAATGCTGGCGAGGCAGGTTCATTCGAAGAAAGTTACAGGGCTCAGATGGGCCGACAAGCGGGCCAGACAGCAGTTGATTTTCCGGAAGCTGGAAGCCCCTCGCTTCTTTGCTCTTGGCACTGAGGTGACGCCATGGGTTCCTTGAGTATAAGGGTGCTTTTTGTTTTATTTGCGGTGTTGTTGATGGCAGGATGTGCTGGCCTGCACACAGAAGAGATCAAAACAATGCGCGATATGGCGCGGGACAGCAAAGGGCAGGAGGATGCTCTGGCGCGAGAAGAGGCAAGCTTTCAAAATGTTAGAGCTGCAATCCTGCAGGGCTGGATGAAGCCGGGTTTTTCCAGCGCGAAAGTTGCGGACAGTTATGGCCTGCCAGTCAGCGTGGTTATCGAAGGAAGCGGGAAGCGATGGGTTTACACAGGTAAAGATAGCGGTTGGTTTCAAGGGCCTAAAATACATCTCTATTTTGATGAAAGCGGGCGTTTAACACATTGGGACATGATCCGGATGGAGTGACAGGCGGCTGATTTTAAAGCCGGAATTCTCGCTCCTTTGAATTGACATCGGGACGGGGGAGTGCCAGTATGGAATTGCCCGCGGGGCAATTCTCTATCAAGGAGGGCTGGTATGGTTGATCTCCGTAAGATCCCGCTTTTTCAGGATTTATCAAAAGAAGAAATGGAAGTGCTTCAACGAGGGGTGAGGGAAAAAACTTTCCAGAAAGGCGAGATCATCAACCATGAGGGCCAGGGCTGTGAAAGTGTTTTCGTGGTGGTGGAGGGAAAGGTAAAACTTTGCAGGACTTCCTCTGCTGGCCGTGAACAAGTTCTCGAAATGCTGGACCGGTGCGATACATGTGCTTGTAACCCTGGAGCGGCAAACTGGACATGCCCGATGACGGCCCAGGCCGCAACTCCCTGCAAAATCCTTTATTTCCCGCGCGCTGATTATGCCCGCCTGGTAGAGCAGAACACAAAGTTTTCTCGGCAAATGAGCATGCTTTTCGCGCAGCGGCTTCAGAGGTTTAGCGCGTTGATCGAGCAGGTTTCGTTGGATGATGTGCACAAGCGCCTTGCCAAATTCTTGCTGGACATGCTTGCGAAAAATAAAAAAGCGGCAAATGAAAAGGTTCTTTTCATTCCTTTTACCCGCCAGGACCTTGCTGAAAGGCTTGGTGCCGCGCGGGAAACTGTGGCCAGGCATCTTTCACAGCTGCGGAAGCAAAAATTAATTGATATCAAGCCGTATCAGATTATTATTCGCGACAAGGAAGGGTTGGAAAAGATCGCGAAGTAAATGTGACTGGGGTCACAGACAAACCGCGGGGAACCAGGTACGTTTATGCTAGGCATAAACAAAGGAGGTTCCAGTGGATCCTGTGTCCGGTTTTTTCGAGAAGGAAGCGGCCAAAATTATTAATGAAGCGGCCCGGCTTCACAAAGTTCTTGTCCATTTGCGCTATGAAGGCAAACCCACCCGCGGCAAAAACCTGAAGGCGGCGAAGAGTTCCATCCTCAGTTTTTCAAAAATCTTGAAGGGCCACCGTGAACTTCAGGAAAAGGTTGTTTTCCCTTACCTCAGAGTGCATATCCCCAAGCATGACCCGGCTATCCGGTTTTTCTGTGCTGATCACAGAGCCATCCGCAGGGACAAGGAGAAGCTCCGCTCCTTGATCGGGCGGGCTTCAAAAAAGCTGCTGGAGGCCGGTAAATTCCGGGGCATTCAGAAGAAAGGGGCCTATCTGGCCGGCCTCGTGCGCCATCACCTTGAGCTTGAAAGGAAAAGTGTGTTGAAGGCCATCCGGAATGAGCTTCGGCCTGAAGAGAAAAAGGAAATTTTTGGAAAAGTGACGTTCTGGCTCAGGAAAAGCTCGATGCGCAGGCGGAGGGCAAAGTGACCCTTGTCACAGAGTTTTCTGCCTGTTTTGGTTAGTCTGAAGCTGCAGGATAGAAGAGGAGGCTGCCATGAAAAACTTCATCCTTTGGGTGCTTTTGGTGCTGGCTCTTGGCACCGTGGTCTTTGCGGAGTCATACAGGCGGACCGCGACCGACATTTATCGTGAAAGTTTCGAAGTTCAGATGCGCAAGCAGCTGGGGACGGTGGATGTTGCCGGGATCCGGGCAAGGCAGTATCGCGAGATGATCGAGTTGAACCAGGTGTGCGATGAACACCACAATTGCTCAAATGACACGGAGCAGGCTAGAAGAGCGATGCGTGAAAGGGATGTCAGGTCTATGCCGCACCCTGTCTTGAATGCGCCGGTTTGGCATTAAGCGAGTTTGAAGAGGAGGCGGAGGATCATGAAAATAATTGTTGCTTATGATGGTTCCAGGTGTGCCAAAGCGGCAATTGAAGATCTCAAGCGCGCCGGTTTGCCGCAGCATGTAGACGCGCTTGTGCTGACGGTTGCTGATGTTTTTCTTCCCCCTTATGGATGGAGCGGGGCAGCTGTGCCTGAAGCTGTGATGATTCAGGCACAAAGTTCGGAAGCGATATCAAAGAAAATAGTCAAAGAGGCGACGGATTGCGCGCAGGACGCCGCGATGCGGTTGCGCAGGATGTTTCCGGGCTGGCATGTTGAGTCCCGAGCGGTTGATGATTCACCGGTGTGGGGGATATTGAAAACAGCCGCAGAGTGGAAGCCTGATTTGATTGTTGTTGGGGCCCATGGGCTTCCCTCGGTTGCGAGGTTTTTCCTTGGGAGCGTTTCGCAGGCCGTAGCTATGCAGGCGCCGTGCTCTGTCCGGATTGTTCACGGCAGGACCGGGGGCGTTGGCGGTCCCGTGCGTATTGTGATCGGTATGGATGGTTCCGAATTTGCCTATGCTGCTCTTTCGCAAATTCTTTCGCGGAAGTGGAATAAAAATACGGCTGTTCGCGTTGTAACCGTGGAAGATCCGAAAATGCTGACCGCTATTTTCTCTAGCAAGAGAGGGCTCGAAAAATGGCTGGTCAATACAAAGAAAAGAGAGAATTACTGGACTAAAAGGCTGGTGGAAGACGCAGTCAGGACGCTGGAGGCGAGGGGGCTTTCTGTAACTTCGTTGACGAGGGAAGGGGATCCGAAACAAGTGCTTTTGCAGGAAGCGGAGCGTTGGGGCGCGGACTGTATTTTCGTTGGCTACAGGGGATTGAGCGGGTTGAAGGCTTTTTTTGCAGGGAGTGTTTCCGCTGCCGTTGCGGCGCGTGCCCGTTGTTCCGTTGAAATTGTCCGTGGATTTTTTGAAGCGGAAGCAAAAAAAAGCAGTGCGAAAAAAAATAAAAGGAGGCCGGACATGAACATACCTGAGAGATTGACCAGGTTTTTAAAGAATAACAAAGTGTTTTACCAGGTTGTGGTC
>CAZKMJ010000179.1:0-326 GCA_964553835.1 uncultured bacterium | reverse complement strand
ATTCGCAGCTACTGCAATGGCGCAAGCCGGGAGTATTCCGGGAAAAGAGGTGGCAAAGGCTGTTATGGCGAAAGTTCGAGGCAAGGACACCATGCTTGTTCTTCCTGCCACTTACCGGGTTGATATTCTCAAGTTGAGCCATGCTTTGGGCACTCTGGATGTCCGGCTTGAAAAAGAAAAAGATTTCAAGGGATTGTTTCCGGATTGCGAAACAGGGGCCATGCCACCAGTAGGGAGGATTTATCATGTTCCCTGCTATGTGGACAAAAGCATTGAGGAGTCCCCGGAAATCTATTTTAACGCGGGAACGCATATTGCAGCGCTCA